>NZ_JBQOUX010000130.1:0-1002 GCF_052216785.1 Streptomyces sp. JW3
CACCCGGACCTCGCCGAGCGCGGCCGGGTCCGGTCCCCGGCCGGGGTCGGCCGCCGCGGCGCCGTCGGGCACGTCCGCCGCGACCACGACCCGGCGCCGGGGGGCGGCGGCGTCCCCGGCCAGCAGCCGCAGCGAGGCCAGGGCGGCCCGGTTGAGGGCGGCGTACTCCAGTTCCTCGATGTCGTCCGAGAGGTACCACTCGCGCAGCGCGGGCGTGACGGCGTAGGCGGTGAACGGCCCGCTCCCCAGATGTCCCGACCGGTGCGCCTCGGCGAGACCGGGGAGGGTCAGGGGGACGTAGACGCGCATGGCTGGCCGCTTTCGTGGTCGGGTCGGTCGGGTCGGGTCGGTCGGAGTGGCCGGGACGGGCCGGGGCAGGCCGGGGCAAGGCCGGAAAGAGTCATCAGGATACGCGCGAGGGCCCTCCATCGAGTTCCCCGCCGAGCCGGTGCAGGCGTCAACTCCGCGCCGGAACTTCACCCGGTCCCCCCTTGCCACACCGAGGACCGGCCCCGTCCGACCCCACGGATAGGTGAACCTCACACCTCGCCCCTCTCCCTCCGCACCCCCTTGCCAGCAGGCCGCCACACCCCGTACAAGGTCCGCAACAGCAAGTTACCGCCCGGTATGCCACGGGCCGCCGAACGGGGATCCCATGAACAAGGTCATGAGCAGGGTCACGAACAGGGCACAGCACCGCCACCCCGGCGCCCGCCCGCCCGGCCGCCGCGACTCCCGCCGTCCCGCGGGCACCCCACCTCGCGGTCCTGGCGCGGCCACCCCCCGCACCGCCGTCCCCGAGGACCGCCCACCGGGCTCGGCGCCGAGGCCCACCCAGCGCCGCACCCGCCCCCAGGACACCCGCCCGACAGGCACCCCCACCACGCCGCCGGTCACGGGCAGCTCAACCACCCGGGTTCCGAGGCGGACACCTCGCACAGCACCGCCAACCGCCCACGGCCACTCTGCGCCCGTACCCGCCCCGCCAACCACCCAAGGCCA
>NZ_JBQOUX010000130.1:1102-22362 GCF_052216785.1 Streptomyces sp. JW3
CTCAGCGCCCGTACCCGCCCCGCCAACCACCCAAGGCCACTCAGCGCCCGTACCCGCCCCGCCAACCACCCAAGGCCACTCAGCGCCCGTACCCGCCCCGCCAACCACCCAAGGCCGCCCAACGCCCGCCCCCGCCCCCGCGGCCGTCTCCTGGCCCGTCACGCCCTTCGTCCCCGCCCGCGGGGCCCGGCACGGCGTCCCGCAGCCGCGCCCCACCGACCTCTTCGCCGAACGGCTCCTCGCGGTGCTCAGTGGGCAGCGCCCGGTCCACTCCATGCTCGGGCACACCGTCGGCCAGGCCTACGACGACCTGGCCCACCTCGCCGAACGCGGCCCCCTGCGCACCCGCGGCTCCCGTCCCGTGGTCCGGGACCTCGGCTGGGAGGAACCACGCCCCGGAGCCGTAGAGGTCTTCGCCCGGATCGGCGCGGGCGACCAGCTACGGGCGATGGCGTTCCGCCTGGAGTTCGGCTCCGACCTGCGCTGGCGCTGCACCGCGGTGGAACTGGGCGGCCCGCGCCGAGCCCACGGGGACGACCGCTGACCGGCGTGAACGCCCGGCGGGCCGGGCACCCTGGGGTGACCCGGCCCGCCACGCCGCGGCCCGCGACGGCCGAGCCGTCCCGGACACCGCCGCCGTCACTTCTTGCGGCGCCGCCCGCCCTTCGCCTGCTTGCGGCGCTCCGCGCGGGTGAGGCCGTCGCTCTCGGAGCGGGCCGGCTCCTCGTCGGCCTGCTCGTCGCGCTCGACGACACCGCCCTCGCCGTCCACCGTGGGCGCGGACAGGTGGAGGTTCCGCCGCTGCGGGGCCTCCAGTCCCTTGGCGCGGATCTCGGGACGCGAGGCGCCCGCCTGGGCCGGCACCGCGTCCTGCGCGCCCTTGTCCAGGGACGGCTTCTCGTCCTCGACGGGGACCTCCTCGACCTGCTGCTCGACCTGGACCTCCAGGTTGAACAGGTAGCCGACGGACTCCTCCTTGATGCCCTCCATCATGGCGGTGAACATGTCGAAGCCCTCGCGCTGGTACTCGACCAGCGGGTCCTTCTGCGCCATGGCGCGCAGGCCGATGCCCTCCTGGAGGTAGTCCATCTCGTAGAGGTGCTCGCGCCACTTGCGGTCCAGCACCGACAGCACGACCCGGCGCTCCAGCTCCCGCATGATCTCGGAGCCGAGCTGCTTCTCCCGCGCCTCGTACTGCTCGCTGATGTCGTCCTTGATGGACTCCTCGATGTACTCGGCGGTCAGCCCGGCCCGGTCGCCGGCCGCCTCCTCCAGCTCCTCGATGGTGACCTTCACCGGGTAGAGCTGCTTGAAGGCGCCCCACAGCCGGTCCAGGTCCCAGTCCTCCGGGAAGCCCTCGGCGGTCTCGGCCCGGACGTAGGCCTCGATCGTGTCGTTCATGAAGTGCTGCACCTGCTCCTGGAGGTCCTCGCCCTCCAGGACGCGGCGCCGCTCGCCGTAGATGACCTCGCGCTGGCGGTTGAGCACCTCGTCGTACTTCAGAACGTTCTTACGGGTCTCGAAGTTCTGCTGCTCGACCTGCGACTGGGCGGACGCGATCGCGCGGGTGACCATCTTGTTCTCGATCGGCACGTCGTCCGGCACGTTCGCCATGGACATCACGCGCTCGACCATCTGGGCCTTGAACAGCCGCATCAGGTCGTCGCCCAGCGAGAGGTAGAAGCGGGACTCGCCGGGGTCGCCCTGCCGGCCGCTGCGACCGCGCAGCTGGTTGTCGATCCGCCGCGACTCGTGCCGCTCGGTACCGAGGACGTAGAGTCCGCCGAGCTCCTTGACCTCCTCGAACTCCGCCTTGACCGCCTGCTCGGCCTTCTCCAGGGCGGCGGGCAGCGCCGCGGCCCACTCCTCGATGTGCTCCTCGGGGTCGAGGCCGCGCTGGCGCAGCTCCGCCTCGGCGAGGTCGTCGGGGTTGCCACCGAGCTTGATGTCGGTGCCGCGGCCGGCCATGTTGGTGGCCACCGTCACGGCGCCCTTGCGGCCGGCCTGGGCGACGATGGTCGCCTCCCGGTCGTGCTGCTTGGCGTTGAGCACCTCGTGCTGGATGCCGCGCTTGGAGAGCTGCTGCGAGAGGTACTCGGACTTCTCGACCGAGGTGGTGCCGACCAGGATCGGCTGGCCCTTCTCGTGCTTCTCGGCGATGTCGTCGACGACCGCCTCGAACTTCGCGACCTCGGTGCGGTAGATCAGGTCGGACTGGTCCTTGCGGACCATCGGCTTGTTGGTCGGGATCGGGACCACGCCGAGCTTGTAGATCTGGTGGAACTCGGCGGCCTCGGTCATCGCCGTACCGGTCATGCCGGAGAGCTTGTCGTAGAGGCGGAAGAAGTTCTGCAGGGTGATCGTGGCGAGGGTCTGGTTCTCGTCCTTGATGTCCACCCCTTCCTTCGCCTCGATCGCCTGGTGCATGCCCTCGTTGTAGCGGCGGCCGGCGAGGATACGGCCGGTGTGCTCGTCGACGATCATGACCTCGCCGTCGATGACGACGTAGTCCTTGTCCTTCTTGAACAGTTCCTTCGCCTTGATGGCGTTGTTCAGATAACCGACGAGCGGGGTGTTGACCGACTCGTAGAGGTTGTCGATGCCCAGCCAGTCCTCGACCTTGGCGACGCCGGACTCGTGGATGGCGACCGTGCGCTTCTTCTCGTCGACCTCGTAGTCGCCGGTCTCCTCCAGGCCCTTGAGGGGGTTGCCGGCCTCGCCGCGCTTGAGGCGGGTGACCAGCTTGGCGAAGTCGCCGTACCACTTGGTGGCCTGGTCGGCCGGACCGGAGATGATCAGCGGCGTACGGGCCTCGTCGACGAGGATGGAGTCGACCTCGTCGACGATGGCGAAGTTGTGGCCGCGCTGGACGAGTTCGTCCTGGGACCACGCCATGTTGTCGCGCAGGTAGTCGAAGCCGAACTCGTTGTTCGTGCCGTAGGTGATGTCGCACGCGTACATCTCGCGGCGCTGGGCCGGCGTCATGTTGGCGAGGATGCAGCCGACCTCGAGGCCGAGGAACTTGTGGACCCGGCCCATCATCTCGGAGTCGCGCTCGGCCAGGTAGTCGTTGACCGTGATGATGTGGACGCCGTCGCCGGACAGCGCGTTGAGATACGCGGGCAGGGTGCCGACGAGGGTCTTGCCCTCACCGGTCTTCATCTCGGCCACGTAGCCCAGGTGCAGGGCGGCGCCACCCATCAGCTGCACGTCGTAGTGGCGCTGGCCGAGGACCCGCTTGGCGGCCTCGCGGACGGTGGCGAAGGCCTCGGGCAGCAGGTCGTCCAGGCTCTCACCGTCGGCGTAGCGCTGCTTGTACTCATCGGTGAGGGCCCGCAGCTCGGCGTCGGAGAGGTCGAGGAAGTCCTCTTCGATGGAGTTGACCTGGTCCGCGATGCGGTGCAGCTTGCGCAGGATCTTGCCTTCGCCTGCACGCATGATCTTCGAGAGGACGGACACGGGGGTTGGTCTCCTTGCCGGTCGGGCCTGGGACGGTCGTTTTCCATTGGACGTGACTGAGCAACGGCCATCGTAAGCGAGGACACCGTCACGCCGGGAGGCCTGCCGCACCGACTGCCGCCCGCCGCCGCGCACCGCCTCCGGTCCGCTCCGGCCCCGCTTCGATCCGCTCTCACCCATGACAACGTGCGGGCCGGGCCGATGGTGCCGCACGGCGCCGCCGATTTGCGCGAACCGTGACCGTCCGCGCACCCACGGCAAAGTGATGGCGCCCGGCGCGCACCGCGCGCAGAATCGGCCGATGGAACCCCACACGCTCACCACCGACCGCCTCCTGCTGCGCACGGTCGGCCCCCAGGACACCGACGCCGTCCTCGCCGCCTGCCAGGACCCGGACATCCAGCACTGGACCGTCGTCCCCTCCCCGTACCTGCCGGAACACGCGCGTACCTTCACGGAGCAGATGGTCCCGACCGGCTGGGCGAACGCCACCATGTTCACCTTCGGCGTCTTCCTGCCCACCGGGGACCTGGTCGCCATGACGGGGCTCACCATGATCTCGCTGGGCGTGGCCGAGATCGGCTTCTGGGGCGCCAAGGAGCACCGCGGCAACGGTTACGTCACCGAGGCCGCCCTGACCGTCTCCCGCTGGGCCTTCACCCGGCTGTCGGTGGACCGCGTGGAGTGGCGCGCCGAGGTCGGCAACGCGGCCTCCCGCGCGGTGGCCGAACGCGCCGGTTTCACCCTGGAGGGCACGTTGCGCTCCGCGATCAACAACAAGGGCGTACGCCGCGACTGCTGGGTCGGCTCCCTGCTCCCCTCGGACCTGGGCCTGCCGTCGACGGCCTCCTACCGGCCGGCCCGGCCGTGAGCCGCACGCCGGGGCCCGCTGTCAGTGCCACCCCCTATCGTGCGGACGTATGACGACCTTCCCGCGCCCGGCCACGGAACTGTCGGCGGACGAGGCCCGCCGCATCGCCCTGCGGGCCCAGGGCTTCCTCGGCGCCCCCGACCGCCGCTCCGGTGTCCGCGGTGTCCTGCGTCAGCTGGGCGCGGTGCAGCTCGACACGATCTCGGTCCTCGCCCGCTCGCACGAGCTGGTGCCGTACGCCCGCCTGGGCGCGGTGGGCCGCGGCACGGTCGAGGACGCCTACTGGACCGGCACCCACGCCTTCGAGTACTGGTCGCACGCCGCCTGCGTCCTGCCCATCGAGGAGTGGCCGCACTTCGCCTTCCGCCGCCGCGCCTACCGCGCCCGCCCGCACTGGAACCACGAGTTGCCCGCGGGCGCCTACGACCAGGTGATCAAGCAGTTGCGCGCCGAGGGCCCGCTGACCGCCACCGAGCTGGGCGGCGCCAAGCGGACCAGCGAGTGGTGGGACTGGTCGGGCGAGAAGGTCGCCGTCGAGCGCGCGCTGATGTACGGCGAGGTGGTCTGCGTCGAGCGGCGCGGCTGGAAGCGGGTCTACGACCTGGCCGAGCGCGCCGTCCCCGACGAGCTGCTGCACGACCGGCTGGACGACGCCGAGTGCCTGCGCCGCCTGGTCCGGCTGGCCGGCCGGTCGCTGGGCGTCGGCACCCGCGCGGACCTCGCGGACTACCACCGGCTCAAGGCCGAGCAGGTCGACGCGGTGATCGCCGACTCGGGTCTGGTGCCGGTGACGGTGGCGGGCTGGGGCAAGCCGGCCTGGGCCGATCCCGAGGCCCTCGGGACGCCGCCGCGCGGCCGTCACCGCACGACGCTGCTGTCCCCCTTCGACTCCCTGGTCTGGGAACGGGCCCGCACCGAGCGGATCTTCGGCTTCACCCACCGCCTGGAGGCGTACGTCCCCCGGCCGAAGCGGGTGCACGGCTACTACGCGATGCCGGTCCTGGCCGGCGGCCGGCTGGTCGGCCGGGTGGACCCGGCCCGCGAGGGCCGCACCCTGGTGGCCAAGCAGGTCACGCTGGACGGCCGCAAGGCGGTCCCGGCGGTGGCCCAGGCGCTGCTGGAGGCGGCGAGCTGGGTGGACTGCACGGACGTACGGGTGGAGCGGGTGACCGCGACGGAGCTGCGCGAGCCGCTCGTCGGCGAACTGGCCCGCCTGCTGTCCTGACCCGGCCCCGCGCCGAAAACGTCCGCGCCGTCCCGCCGTCAGCGGATTTCGAGGATCTTCTCCCGCATCGCGTAGACCACCGCTTCCATCCGGGAGTGCAGTTGCAGTTTCTCCAGGATGTTGCGCACGTGGTTCTTCACGGTGTTCTCGGAGATGAACAGCTCCTTGGCGATGTCGCGGTTGTTCATTCCCGTGGCGACGAGTTTGAGGACTTCCAGTTCCCGGTCGGTGAGCCGGGGCGCGGGCACCAGCCGGCGTTCGTCGGTCCGCTGGATCATCGACTTGAACTCGGTGAGCAGTTTCGACGCCATGGAAGGGCTGATCTGCGACTGCCCGTCGGCCACCGCGCGGATGGCGGTGGCCACCTCGTCCGTCGAGATCTCCTTGAGGAGATAGCCGGTGGCGCCCGCCTTGATCGCGTCGTAGAGGTCGGCCTCCTCGTCGCTGATCGTCAGCATGATGATCTTCGCGCTGGGAGCCACCTCCTTGATGGAGGTGCACGCCTCGATACCGCCCCGCCTGGGCATCCGGACGTCCATCAGCACGATGTCGGGGAGCAGGTCCGCGGCCTTCTCGACCGCTTCGGCGCCGTCGCCGGCCTCGCCGACGACCTGGATGTCCTCCTCGGCGGCGAGCACGATCTCCAAACCGCGGCGGAACAGGGCGTGATCGTCCACGACCAGGACTCTGATCGGCTCCTTGCGTGGAGTGCCCGCGTCCGGGCCCATGCCGGTGACGCCGTCGTCGGCATCCCCGTCCCGCATCGGTCCGAAGCTGTCCGCCATCGTTCCTCCCCCTGAAGGCTGTGGCCACATGGAACCCGGGCCAGCGCCAACCCAAGGCAACGGCCCACCGGTTGGGCCGTTGCGGCCATGATTTCATGCCCGGCCGACATCGGGATGACGGCGCGGGGCGCGAACGGGGTCGCACACGGGTGCCCCTGGGGGCGCACCCGCGCACTCCAGGGGCACCGGTCCTGCCGTGAACCGGTGAAGGTCAGCCGCCGAGCGCGCCGCCCGCGTCGGGAGAGGGCGTCTGGGTGACCATCGTGTCCGTGCTGAGGTGGATCACACCGTAGTCGTACGCGTGCCGCCGGTAGACGACACTGGGCTCCTTGGTCTCGGAGTCCACGAAGAGGTAGAAGTCGTGCCCGACCAGCTCCATCTCGTAGAGCGCCTGGTCAAGGCTCATCGGAGCGGCCACGTGGGTCTTCTCGCGCACGACGAGCGGTCCGTCGCCCTGCACCTCCAGCGAACCGATTTTCTTGGTGGGCACACCGTCCCGTTCCTGCTCGGCGACGGCGCCGTTTCCGTTGAGCGTCGCCACGCCCGGCACGTGGTCGGGGACCTCGGCGGCCGAGACCCGGCGCGCGCCGCGCCGCGAGTACCGCTTGTCGTGCTGCTTGCGCAGCCGGGCGCCGAGCTTCTCCGCCGCCATGTCGAGCGCCGCGTACGGATCGCTCGCCGCCGCCTCCGCCCGGATCACCGGACCGCGGGAGCGGAGCGTGATCTCCACTCGGTCACAGCGGTCGGCCTGTCGGGGGTTGGGCTCCTTGGACACCTCGACGTCGAGGCTGATCACCTTGCCATCGAGCTTCTGGATCTTCTCCAGGTTCAGCTTCTCGGCCACGTGCTTCCGGAACCGCTCGGGCACCTCGGTCTTGCGGCCCTTGACGACGATGTCCACGCAGAACTCCGTTCCCGGATCACTCCGCTCAGCTTGCGGAGCATCTCCCTTTTGCACCAGGTCCCGGTGAATCCCGGAACCGCGGACTCGGTGACGTCCACCTCCTCCCCGGGGGCGAGATCTCCACTCCACCGGCACGGGTGATTCCGAAACAACCCGTGGCCCGGCATTCGGACAAGAGAGGTGTGGCCTGCGGCTTTCCCTCACAACCGAACATATCTCGCCCGGACGGATGTCGTCACCCTCTACAGCGGCCTACCTCCGTTCAGCTGAATTGCCTCGCCTATTACCTGCAACGACGTAAGTTCTCAGTCAGTTCCGGTTTATTTCGAAAGACTCTGGTGATGCGGCAACGACAGCCGCGTGGATCACGCCGCGGATGGCGTCGCCGCCCTTGATTCCGCCCGTCGTTCCCGGCCCGGCGGGCGTTTCGTCCGCCCTCACTTCCGTCGCTCCGGTTCTCCGTTCTCCTCTGCCTTCCCACACCGCTCCGGGATACACGGTCGGCCTCGCCGTTCTGTACGGACCCGCCCCCGCTTCCCGCTCAGACACCCCGCCCGCCGCCCGTACGGCACGCGCCGCCTCCGCGAGCGACGCCCCTGTCGTCATCAGGTCGTCGACGAGCACCACGGGTCCGGCGTCGCACAGCAGCCGGGCACCGCCGGGGACCACGGTCAGCGCCCCGGCGAGGTTGTCGGACCGCTGCCGGGACCCGAGCCCCGACTGGTCGGCCACGGCACGCCGCTGCCGCAGGACGGCCGCCACCCGGGCCGACGTACCGGTCCGCCGCAGCTCACCCGCCGCCGCCAGCGCGATCCGTCGCGCCGGATCGTGCCCACGGGCCCGCACGGCCCGCCGCGCGGACGGCACGGGGACCAGCAGCACCGGCCGCCGCATCCCAGCTGCGGGCCCCGACCCCGAGGCCCGCGCCGCCTGTGCCGCCGACCACTGCTCACTCACGTCCGTGTCACCCCGAGCCCACACGGACGCCCCGGCCGACCTGCCTGATCCGACTGGTCTGACTGATCCGACTGATCCGACTGATCCGACTGGTCTTGTCAGCCGTGTCGACTGGTCCGGCTGGAGCGGCTGGCCTCTCCAGCTCGCCCCAAAAGCACCGTCCCCCGACTCGACCGGTCCGACCGACCCAACCGATCCATCCGACCCGACCGCCGAACCCGACCAACCACCCCGGACCCCCCGGCCCGGCACATCACCCCCGCCCTCTCTCGCATCCAGAAGCCCCGCCCGCACCGCGCCCGCCAGCGCCGCGCCGAGCGGCCCCGCCAGGGCCAGCGCCCCTCTCTCCTTGTGGGCCAGCAGCACCGCCCGCACCTCGTCGCCGTAGGCCGCCGCCGCGTACACCGCCGGCAGTCCCGGCGGCTCCGGCACCGGCCGCACCCGGCTCGGCGCGTCCCCACCCAGCACGGCACGGCACTCGCGGCACAGCACCGTGCGCGGCCTGCCGCACCCTCCGCACTCGGTCGGCAGCACCAGGTCGGTGAGGTCCTGCCACCAGCCCCGCATGTCCCCCACTGTGCCAACCCCCGCACAGCCCTGCCAGCCCTGTGGAAAACCACGGCCCGCCCACCCGTGAACCTGTGGACAACTCCCGCACCAGCGACGACGCCCGGCCCAACAATCACCGACCGGGCAGCCGGCCACTCCCCGGACTCACCAGGCACCCCGACCGGACAGCCACGGAAACCAGACACCGCCCGCCGGCCACCCCCATCCCTCACCCCTCACCCCTCACCCCTCACCCCTCACCCGGGATAAACCGGCGCCATCCCCTTCGTGACCTTCTGCCACTGCATCCCGGACGGCAGCCGGACGATCCCGTCCTCCGAGTACGCCACCAGCGGCACCCGGTCGTCCTCAGACGCGGCGATGTCCTTCACTCCGGTGAGCGCGGCCGGCGCCGATGCCTCCGGCGCGGAGCCGTCCACCTGGACGTACCCGATCTGCTGCACGCCCCCGCGCTCGCGCCCGACCACCACGAGGCGGCTGTCCCCGGCCCAGGACATGGCCGTGACCTCCTCCAGCTCGGGGGTCGCCGACCGCAGGCCGCGCACCGTCGGCGGATCACCGGCCTGCGCGCCCCGCTCGATCCGCCCGATGAGCAGCGACCGGTCGCCGTCCTTCTCCACGATCAGCGCGATCCGCACCCCGTCGGCGGCCACCCGTACCGCCTGGACCTGCCCGTCCAGCCCCGGTGTGCGCACCTCCAGCGGCTCGCCCGCGCCCTTCTCCAGCACCAGCAGCCGCGGATCGTCCGGGTTCCGGTCGGCGGCCCACAGGTCGCCCCCGGCGTCCCAGCTGGGCGGCGTCAGCCGCTCCTCCTCGGTCGCCCCCTCGCTGACCAGCACCGGCTCCCCGAGCGAACCGCCCGACACCAGCGAACCGACGTACAGCGACTTGGCGTCGAGGCTGACCCCGGCCGCGGTGTGCTCGTCCCGCGACACCGCCACCGACCGCAGCGCCGTACCGCCCTCGCCCAGCGCCCCCGGGACGGGTTCCGCCACCGTGGCGTTGCCGCCGGCCGGCAGCCGCACCATGCGCTGTTCGTCGTCGACGAAGTACAAGTAGTCCGGGCGCGTGGCCGAGCCCCGGTCGGCGATCGCCTCGGCCTGGTCCTCGGTGAGCAAGCACAACTGCTCGTCACCTGAGCGCAGTTCGATCTCGTCCACCGCCGGTGTCAGGCTCTGGAGCGTGAACAGCAGCTGGGTGGCCATCTCCTCGCACCCGTCCTCGTCGGCCCGGGCGGCCTTGTCGTTCAACGGCACCGTCAGCTTGCTGTGTTCGTCGGGGGTCAGTGCCGTGACGTCCTTCGCCAGCGCCGCGCCACGGGGGAAGCCCGACCTGACGACGGATTCGAGCTGGCTCGTCGGTCCGTCGATGAGAGAACGCACGGCCTGCGCCAGAGGTTCCACCCGCCGCCGCACATAGACGGGATCGGCGACGGCCGCGGTCCGCCCGGTGGTATCAGCGACGTCCTGCGTCCCGCTGCCGGAAGCCAAGTAGTACTTGTTGACGGACATGTAGTTGCGCTGGAAGTCCGACTTGCCCATCACGATGCCGGCCGGCGGCGCGTCGATGCGCCACTGCCCCGTCTCGGTGTTCCGCGTCAGGTGCACCGGCTGCCAGTAGTCCCCCTCGGCGGGCGCGTACGACTGCTGCGCGTCCACGGTGGCGACCCTGGTACCGGTGAGGGTGACGGAGTAGTCGCTGCCCTCCTCGCGGCCCCCCGAGGGGTCGACCACGGTGCCCGGTCCGTCCGCGAGCACGGTCGTGGACCGCTCCGGCCGCCAGCTCTTGGCGGCCTTGCCGGTCAGGTACTTGCGGGCCGTCTCGTAATGCGGGTCGTCGCTGGTCAGCGCCTCCAGGAAGCCACTCACGATGTCCGTGGCGGAGGCGTCCTTCGACGGCGGCATCGCGAAGACCCGCACCTGCGTGTCCTGCCGCGGCGTCGACGCCACGTCCCGCAGGTCCCCGCTGTCGGGCATCGACGCACACCCCGCCAGCAGTACGGCACCGCAGGCGGCGTACACCGCCGCGCGCGCCGGCGCCGTCCGGCGGCGCCCCTCGCGGTCAGCGCCCACGAGTCCCCTCCCCTTGCCTGTTCGCGTCCTGGAACCCGGTGGCCGTACGGCTCGCCTCCGGCGGACCGACGCGGTCCTCCTGGTTCCGGGCCTCCGACAGCTGCCGGGGCACCACGCGCGCGCCGCTGCCGGGCAGCGCCGTCGGATCGGCCGTGGGAGCCGCCGCGCCCGGCCGGGCCGGGATCCCGTCCCGGGCCGATGCCGGCCCGCCGGCCGTCCGGTCCGCGGCGGGCGGGGGGCCCGTGTCGGCGGGTCCCCGGTTGCGCCGGGAGTCGCTGGGCTCCAGCGGGATCGGCGAGCCGCGCAGCGGCTCGTCGGCGGTCCTGGGCAGCGTCAGCCGGAACTGCGAACCCCCGCCCGGCTCGCCCCACGCCTGGAGCCAGCCGCCGTGCAGCCGCGCGTCCTCCAGGGCGATGGACAGTCCCAGTCCCGTGCCGCCGGTGGTACGCGCGCGTGCCGGGTCGGCCCGCCAGAAACGGCTGAAGACCCGGGTCGCCTCACCGGGCTTGAGCCCCACGCCGTAGTCGCGCACCGCCACCGCCACGGCGCCGCCCGCGGCGGCGAGCTTGACGACGACGTCCTTGCCGTCACCGTGTTCGACGGCGTTGACGACGAGGTTGCGCAGCACCCGCTCCACCCGCCGGCCGTCGGCCTCGGCGACGACGGGCTGCTGATCGCCGACCACCCGGACTCGCGTCCCCTTGCGCTCGGCGAGCGGCTCGGCCCCGCTGACCACCCGGCGCACGACCTCCCTGAGGTCGATCGGCTCCGCCTCCAGCGCCGCCGCGCCCGCGTCGAAGCGGCTGATCTCCAGCAGATCCGCGAGCAGCGTCTCGAACCGGTCCAACTGGTCCGCGAGCAGTTCCGCCGACCGCGCGGTCACCGGGTCGAAGTCCGCGCGCGCGTCATGGATGACATCGGCCGCCATCCGCACGGTCGTCAGCGGCGTGCGCAGCTCGTGCGACACGTCCGACACGAACCGCCGCTGCATCCGCGACAGGTCCTCCAGCTGATTGATCTTCAGCTGAAGATTCTGCGCCATCTTGTTGAACGCCTCACCGAGCCGCGCGATGTCGTCCTCGCCGGTGACCTTCATCCGTTCCTGGAGCTTCCCGGCGGACAGCCGCTCGGCGATGCTCGCCGCCATCCGCACGGGCGTCACGACCTGCCGTACGACCAGCCAGGCGATCGCCCCGAGCAGGACGACGACGAACAGCCCGGCTGTCGCCAGGGTGCCCTTGACCAGGCTCAGCGACTTCTCCTCCTGGGTGAGCGGGAAGAGGTAGTACAGCTGGTACGGGGCGCCGTTCGGGTCGTTGACCCGCTTGCCGATGACCAGCGCCGGCTGGGAGTCCTGCGCGGAGTTGTAGACGATGCGGGTGTAGCTCTGGGCCGCGACCGTGCTGCTGTCGACCCGCTCCCGCAGCTCCTCGGGCACGCTGGACGAGGGATCGACCAGCCCCGAGGCACGCGGCCCGCGCCCGCCCCCGCTCTCGCCGCCGACGGGCAGCGTGACCACGTCGAAGGCGCCCTGGCCGCCGCTGGAGAGCGACTTCACCAGGTCGCTCATCCACTGGATGACGTTCTGCGCGGGACGGCCGTCCGCCGAGGCGGTGTCGTCGCCCGTCACCGACGACGACTCCTCGGCCTTCTGCTTCGCCACCGCGAACCCGCCGGTCGCCTGGGACTGCGAGGCCTTGACCTTCGCGTCCAGCAGACCGTTGCGGACCTGCCCGATGACCACGAAACCCAGCAGCAGGACAACACCCAGCGACATCAGCAAGGTGGTGACGACGACCTTGAGCTGAATGTTGCGCCGCCACAACCGCATCACGGGCAGCAACGGCCGCCGCACCCAGCGCATGAAGAGACGCAGTACGGGGCTGCCCTGCACACCGCCGTGCAGCAGCCCGCCCGCCAGCAGCCGTCCCCAGCGGGAACCGGCCGGCTTGCGGCCGACAGGCCGCCCGGCGCGGGCCCCGGACGTTCCGGGCGCCGAAGCGGCACTGTCCCCGGTCATGTCAGCTCGGCCCCGCCTTGTAACCGACACCCCGGACGGTCACCACGATCTCCGGCTTCTCGGGATCCTTCTCGACCTTGCTGCGCAACCGCTGCACATGCACGTTGACCAGCCGGGTGTCCGCCGCGTGCCGGTACCCCCACACCTGCTCGAGCAGCACCTCGCGGGTGAACACCTGCCACGGCTTACGGGCCAGCGCCACCAGCAGATCGAACTCCAGCGGCGTCAGCGCGATCGACTGCCCCTCCCGCTTCACGGAATGCCCGGCCACATCGATGACCAGGTCACCTATGGCGAGCTGCTCCGGCGCCGGCTCCTCCGACCTCCTGAGCCGGGCCCTGATCCGGGCCACCAGCTCCTTCGGCTTGAACGGCTTCACGATGTAGTCGTCAGCGCCCGACTCCAGGCCCACGACTACATCGACAGTGTCGCTCTTGGCCGTCAGCATCACGATCGGCACCCCGGACTCCGCCCTGATCAGACGGCACACCTCGATCCCGTCCCGGCCCGGCAGCATCAGGTCCAGCAGCACCAGATCGGGCTTGCTCTCCCGGAAGGCGGCCAGCGCCTTGTCGCCGTCGGCTACGAAAGACGGCTCAAAACCCTCACCACGCAGCACAATGCCGAGCATCTCGGCCAGTGCGGTGTCGTCGTCGACGACAAGGACTCGTCCCTTCATAAACGACATCATCCCATTCTCATAACGGACACAGAGGCGCAGGTGAGGCAGGTCACTGGCCTGTGACGATAGTCGTAGGGAACCGTCACTGTCTGCCCCGGTCCACCGACGTCGATGTCAGGGCAGGATGTCAGGCTTCTCCGCCCGCTCGGCGGGGCAGCGGAAGGCGTGCGCGGGGACGACGGGATCGCCGGGCAGCGGGCCGATGACGCTCAGGTGGACGGCGATCACGATCGGTACGTACGACGCCGTCGCGGCCACGCCCAAGCGGGCTGTCGACGTGCCGCAGCCGCAAGCGTCACGCAAGTGATGCGCAGGCCCCGCGCGAAGCGGCCTTCTTGCCGGCTCACACCCGCCCGACCCCTCACCCACCACCGCACGAACCACCTCGCCGCCCCGCCCCTGCCGAAGCAGGCACCCGCGACGCCCCCGAGGACCAGCAGCACACCGCGACCAGCCGTCCCATGAGCCCTCACACACCGCCGGCGGTCCGCTGACACTCACGGCCGTCGTCCGGGCGGCCCGGTCAGCCGGCCGTCGCCCGCCGTGCCCTCTCGCACAGCCCGGCCAGGGACTCCGTCGTCACCGGTGAGACCACACCCTCCTCCGTGACGATCGCCGTGACCAGCTCGGGCGGGGTCACGTCGAACGCCGGGTTGTACGCCTGCGTCCCCAGCGGCGCGATCGGCACGCCACCGCCCGCCCCGGTCACCGGCACCTGCGGCACCGACACCTCGGTCACCTCGTACGCGGGCCGCTGCTCGACCTCGATGCCCGCCCCGTCCAAGGTGTCCGGGTCCACCGTCGTCACCGGCGCCACCACGATGAACGGCACATGGTGGTACCGCGCCAGCACCGCCAGCGGATAACTCCCCACCTTGTTCGCCACCGACCCGTCGGCCGCGATCCGGTCCGCCCCGATCAGCACCGCGTCCACCTCACCCGCCGCGAACAGCGAACCAGCCGCGTTGTCGGTGAGCAACGTGTACGCCATGCCATTGTGAGCCGCCTCGTACGCTGTGAGCCGGGCGCCCTGCAACAGCGGACGCGTCTCGTCCACCCACAGCCGCCGCAGCCGTCCCGCCCGGTGCGCCGCGAGCGCCACCGCGAAGGCCGTGCCCTCGCCACCGGACACCAGCGCCCCGGTGTTGCAGTGGGTGAGCACCCGGTGCCCGCCCCCGGGCAGCAGCTCGTCCAGCAGCGCCAGTCCGTGCTCGGCCATGCGGGCACTGGCCTCGGCGTCCTCCCGGTGCAGCGCCCGCGCCGCGGCCAGCGCCGCCTCGGCGGCCTGCGGAGCGCCACCGCCCCCGGCGAGCGCGGCCCGGTGAGCGGCCTGCGCCCGGCGCACCCCGACCGCCAGGTTCACCGCGGTGGGACGGGCACCCGCCAGCGCGTTCGCGGCATCGTCCACGTCGTAGCCGCGTACGGCGGCGAGCGCGACGCCGTACGCACCGGCGATCCCGAGCAGCGGTGCCCCGCGCACGGCCAGCGAGCGAATCGCCTCCACCAGCGCGGGCGCGTCCGTACAGACCAGCTCGACCTCCTCGGCCGGCAACCTCGTCTGGTCCAGCAGGACCAGGACCGGACCTTCGGGGGGTTCCTCCCAGCGGAGGGCCGGTATGTCGCTCGGCCGCTTGTCCTCGCCGGTCTGCGCGTACTGATCAGCCATGCGGTCAGTCTGCCCGCTATCGGTCGGACAATTGAAGGTGCGCAGCACCTACCGCGGCCGGTCACCATGCGACCACCCCATGGCACGATGGCTGCCAACCTGCCGCCGCGACCGCGGACGGGCACCGTGAAGGAGCGACGATGAACGACACTCCGGGCTGGGCCTCGCCCGGATCCGCCCCGTCCGACGGGCGGCAGCCCGGCGCGTCCGGCCCCGCCGACCGCCCCGGCCCCGACCAGCCGGCGGACCGGCCCGGCGCGGATTCCGCAGGTCCCGGCACGAAGTGGTCCCCGGAGCAGCCGCCGCCCGGCCAGTGGTCCGCGCCCACCGGCCCCACGGGCACCGGCCAGGCCCCACCGCCCCCGCCGCCCCCCGGCCCCGGCTGGGGCACCCCGCCCCCGGGCCAAGGCCCGCAGGCCCCGCCCGGCCCCAGCACCCCCGGCGGTCACGGCCCCAGCGGCGGCTGGGGCGGCGGTTACGGAGGCCAAGGCGGGTACGGCGGTTACGGCGGCTGGGGCGCCGGCTGGGGCGGCCCCCCGCCCGCGGCCAAGCCCGGTGTCATCCCCCTGCGCCCGCTCGGCGTCGGCGAGATCCTCGACGGCGCTGTCTCCACGATGCGCACCTACTGGCGCACGGTCCTCGGCATCTCGCTGACCGTCGCGGTCGTCACGGAAGTCATCGTCGTGCTGCTCCAGGGCCTGGTCCTGGACAGCGCGAGCACCGACGCCCTCAACGACCCGAACGCGACGCTCAGCGAACTGGGCGACGCCATGGCCGGCACCATGATCAGCTCGGCCGTCGTCTTCGTGATCTCTCTGGTCGGCACGGTCATGGCGACCGCCCTGCTGACGACCGTCACCAGCCGGGCCGTCCTCGGCAGGCCGGTGACCACCGGCGAGGCATGGCGGGACGCCCGCCCTCAGGTGCTCAAGCTGTTCGGCCTGATCCTCCTCCTGCTGCTCATCACCGTGGGAATCGTCGCGGTCGGCGCACTGCCCGGCATCATCGTCGCGGTCACGGCGGGCGGCGGCGCGGCCATCGCGCTCGGCGTCCTGGGCATCATCGCGGGCACGGTCGTCGCCGTCTGGCTCATGATCCGTTTCTCCCTGGCCTCGCCCGCGCTGATGCTGGAGAAGCAGAGCATCGTGAAGGCGATGAGTCGCTCCACCAAGCTCGTCCAGGGCTCCTGGTGGCGGATCTTCGGCATCCAGCTGCTGGCCACGATCATCGCGAACGTCGTCGCGTCGATCGTCGTCATCCCCTTCACCTTCCTCGCCGCGGCCCTCAGCGGCGACGGGGTCAGCGGCTTCGTCAACGGCAGCGGCGGCCTCGGCTGGACCTTCCTGGTGATCAGCGGGATCGGCTCGGTGATCGGCTCCATGATCACCTTCCCGATCACGGCAGGAGTCACCGTGCTCCTCTACATCGACCAGCGCATCCGCCGCGAAGCCCTCGACCTCGAACTGGCCCGCGCCGCCGGTGTCCAGGGCTACCACGCCCCCGGCGCGAGCCCGGGGGTCTGATGCGGTGAGAGGCACGGGGGGAGTCTTCACAGAGGTGCTGCCGCACACCACCGTACGGACCCTGCTGCGCGCCGGCCACGGCCTGGCGCCGGCACTGTCGCGCTCCGACGACGCACCACCGCTGACGACGCCGCGCGATCCCGCCCGGGAGGCGGCCCGGCGCGAGCTGGCCAAGCGCATGTACCACGAGAACGACCCCAGTTGGTTCCAGCGCGCCCTCAACGCCTTCTGGGACTGGATCGGCGACCTGTTCAGCACCGCCTCCACCGCGACCCCCGGAGGGGCGCTCGGCCTGATCGTCATCATCGCCGCCGTCCTGCTGGTGGCCGCCGCCCTCTGGTGGCGCCTGGGCGCCCCCCGCCGAGAACCCACCACCGCCGCCGCCCTCTTCGACGACCGTCCCCGCAGCGCCGCCGAACACCGCTCCGCGGCCGAGGCACACGCCGCCCAGGGCCACTGGAACCAGGCCGTCCAAGAACGCATGCGGGCCATCGTCCGGGCCCTGGAGGAACGCGCCCTCCTCGACCTCCGTCCCGGCCGCACCGCCGACGAGGCGGCCACCGAGGCCGGCCGCACCCTGCCCGCCCACGCCGCCGGACTCCGCGCCGCGGCCCGGGACTTCGACGACGTCACATACGGCGGCCGGGCAGCGTCCGAGGAGTCGTACCGGCGCATCGCCGGACTCGACCGCGACCTGGAACGCACCAGGCCGCAGACGGCCAGCAGCACCACCACCGCCCACAGCACGGACGCCGACACCCGCCAGGGAGCCGCCGGATGACCACCGAGGCCACGCTCCCGTCCACCTCGGCCTCGCCCACCGCCCGCCACCTGTGGATCCGCACGCGCGGCATCGCACTCGCCCTCGTGCTGCTCGTCGCGGGAGCCGTCGCGATCGCCGTCGTCCGCTCCGACGCCCGGCACGGCGAACTCGACCCGCGCTCGGCCGACCCCTACGGCAGCCGGGCCGTCGCCGAACTCCTCGCCGACCGCGGCGTGTCCACCCGCATGATCAGCACCTTGGCCGAGGCACGCGCCGCGACCGGCCCGGACACCACCCTCCTGGTCGCCGTCCCCGACCGCCTGACCGAAGCCCAGCAGACGCGGCTGCGCTCGGCCGCCTCCGGCTCCGGCGGCCGAACCGTCCTCGTCGCGCCCGGCAGCGCGTCCGTCGAGCGCCTCGCCCCCGGCGTCACCGCCGACCCGGCGATCAGCCTCGACTCGACCCTGTCTCCGGGCGCCGGCTGCGACCTCCCCGCCGCCCGGCGCGCGGGCCCCGCCGACACCGGCGGCATCCGCTACACCACCGTCCACCTGGACACCGACGCGTGCTACCGCAGCGAGCGCCTGGCGACCCTCCTGCGCGTCCCCGAACAGACCGGCCAACCGTCCGAAGACGCTGCCGAAGCACCTGCCGACGGACCCGACGGCACGTCCGAAGGCACCGCCACGGGCGACACGATCGTGCTCGGCGCGCCCGACATCCTCCTCAACAACCGTCTCGACGAGCACGGCAACGCCTCGCTCGCCCTCCAACTCCTCGGTTCCCGCCCGCATCTGGTCTGGTACCTCCCCTCCCTCTCCGACACCACCGCTGAGGACGACGGCGAACGCAGCCTCTTCGACCTGCTCCCGTCCGGCTGGCTCTGGGGCACGCTGCAACTCTTCTTCGCCGCGGCCGTCGCCGCCCTGTGGCGGGCACGCCGGCTCGGCCCCCTCGTGCCCGAAAAACTCCCCGTGGCGATCCGCGCCTCCGAAACCGTCGAAGGCCGCGCCCGCCTCTACCGCAAGGCGAACGCCCGCGACCGCGCGGCCGCCGCTCTTCGCTCCACCTCTCGCACGCGCCTCGCCCCCTTGGTAGGCATCCCCGTACCCCAGGCACACACGCCCGAGGCCCTGCTCCCCGCCCTGTCCGCCCACCTCCACGGCGAACACGGCGGACCCGACACCGGTCAGTCCCCGCACACCCTCCTCTTCGGCCCGCCGCCCGGCGACGACGCGGCCCTCATCTCCCTCGCCGATCAACTCGACGAACTCGAAAGGCAGGTACGCCGTCCATGATGGACCCGACCACTGACAACGCCGGGCCGGCCGGGACCGCGGGCGACGCCCGTGCGTCCCTCGAGGCCCTGCGCGCGGAAATCGCCAAGGCCGTGGTCGGCCAGGACGCCGCCGTGACCGGCCTCGTCGTGGCACTGCTCTGCCGCGGCCACGTCCTCCTCGAAGGCGTCCCCGGCGTCGCCAAGACCCTCCTGGTCCGCGCCCTCGCCGCGTCCCTCCGGCTGGAGACGAAGCGCGTGCAGTTCACCCCGGACCTGATGCCGAGCGACGTCACCGGCTCACTCGTCTACGACGCCCGCAGCGCCGAGTTCTCCTTCCAGCCCGGCCCGGTCTTCACCAACCTCCTCCTCGCCGACGAGATCAACCGCACCCCGCCGAAGACCCAGTCCTCCCTCCTCGAAGCGATGGAGGAACGCCAGGTCACCGTCGACGGCATCCCCCGCCCCCTCCCCGACCCGTTCCTGGTCGCGGCCACCCAGAACCCGGTCGAGTACGAGGGCACTTACCCTCTCCCGGAGGCCCAGCTGGACCGCTTCCTCCTCAAACTCACCATCCCCCTCCCCTCCCGCCAGAACGAGATCGACGTCCTCACCCGCCACACCTCGGGCTTCAACCCGCGCGACCTGCACGCCGCGGGCGTACGCCCCGTGGCGAGCGCCGCCGACCTCGAAGCGGCCCGCGCGGCCGTCGCCAAGACCACCGTCTCCCCCGAGATCACGGCCTACGTCGTCGACATCTGCCGCGCCACCCGCGAGTCCCCGTCCCTCTCCCTCGGCGTCTCCCCGCGTGGAGCCACGGCCCTGCTCGCCACCGCCCGCGCCTGGGCCTGGCTGACCGGCCGCGACTACGTCACCCCGGACGACGTGAAGGCCCTGGCCCTCCCCACGCTCCGGCACCGCGTCCAGCTCCGCCCCGAGGCCGAGATGGAGGGCGTGACCGCCGACTCCGTCATCAACGCGATCCTCGCCAACGTCCCCGTCCCCCGCTGATGGCACCCACCGGACGCGCCGCGCTGCTCGCGGCCCTGGGCTCGCTCCCGGTCGGCATCTGGGAACCCGGCTGGACCGGCATGCTCGCGGTCAACGGCCCCATCGCCCTGGCCTGCGCCTGCGACTACGCCCTGGCCGCCCCCGTGCGCCGGCTGCGTCTCCAACGCTCCGGCGATACTTCCGTACGCCTGGGCGACAGCGCCGACGTAACCCTCACGGTCACCAACCCCTCCAACCGCCCGCTCCGCGCCCGCCTGCGCGACGCCTGGCCCCCGAGCAGCTGGCAGCCCGGCACTGAAGCCCCCGCGTCCCGCCACCGGCTGACCGTCCCACCCGGCGAGCGCCGCCGCGTCACCACCCGCCTCCGCCCGACCCGCCGCGGCGACCGCAGGGCGGACCGCGTGACGATCCGCTCCTACGGTCCGCTGGGCCTCTTCACCCGCCAGGCCACCCATCAGGTCCCGTGGGCCGTACGGGTCCTCCCCCCGTTCACCAGCCGCAAGCACCTCCCGTCCAAACTGGCCCGGCTCCGCGAACTCGACGGCCGCACCAGCGTCCTCACCCGCGGCGAGGGCACAGAATTCGACAGCCTGCGCGAGTACGTCCCCGGCGACGACACCCGCTCCATCGACTGGCGCGCCACGGCTCGCCACACCACGGTCGCCGTCCGCACCTGGCGCCCCGAGCGCGACCGCCACGTCCTCGTCGTCCTCGACACCGGCCGTACGTCGGCCGGCCGAGTGGGCGACGCTCCTCGCCTGGACTCCGCCATGGACGCGGCACTGCTCCTGGCCGCCCTCGCCTCCCGCGCCGGCGACCGGGTCGACCTCCTGGCCTACGACCGTCGCGTACGCGCCCTGGTCCAGGGCCGCACCGCGGGCGACGTCCTGCCGTCCCTGGTCAACGCCATGGCGACACTGGAACCCGAACTCGTCGAAACCGACGCGCGCGGTCTCACCGCAACGGCCCTCCGCACGGCCCCGCGCCGCTCCCTGATCGTCCTCCTCACCACTCTGGACACGGCACCCATCGAGGAGGGTCTCCTCCCCGTACTCCCGCAACTCACCCAGCGCCACACAGTCCTGCTCGCTTCCGTCGCCGACCCGCACGTAGCCCGAATGGCCACATCACGCGGCACAACAGATGCGGTCTACGACGCGGCAGCCGCCGCCCAGTCCCAAGCGGAACGCCATCGCGCCGCAGACCAACTACGCCGCCACGGCGTGACGGTCGTAGACGCCACCCCCGAGGAACTGGCACCGGCCCTCTCCGACGCGTACCTCGCGCTGAAGGCGGCAGGACGTCTCTGACAAACACAAAAAAAGGGGCCCTAATGGCCCCCCCTATCCCGCCCCTGAAACGCAGAAAACCCCCGCATCTCACGATGCGGGGGTCTCCCCTACAAAAATTGTTCGGCGGCGTCCTACTCTCCCACAGGGTCCCCCCTGCAGTACCATCGGCGCTGTAAGGCTTAGC
>NZ_JBQOUX010000131.1:0-21491 GCF_052216785.1 Streptomyces sp. JW3
GTCCCGGGCGGCGGGCGGCTCCTGGCGCCTGCCGCCCGGGACCGCACCGGGCGTCCCGGGCCGGGCCGGGGTCCCGTACCGCGCCCGGGTGCCGGCCGGGCTCATGCCGTCCGTCCCGCGAACCGGCCGACCTTGGTGATGACGTCCTCGCCGTACAGGCGCAGGGCCTGCTGGAGGGCGAACTCCGCGATGTAGCGGCGGAATTCCTCCGGCGGTTCCTCGGCGAGGTTCAGCATGTGCCGGTTGGCGACCACGGCGGGGCTCTGCAGCCGCCGCGCGGCACGCTCGACGGCCTCGTCGAGTTCGCCGGGTTCGACGACCTCGTCGATCAGGTGCCGGGCGTCCGGTTCGGCCGCCCACAGACGACGGCCGCCGAGGATGACCTGGCGGGAGATCCGCGGGCCGGTGTGCCGGCCGAGGCGGAAGTTGCCGGCGCCGGGCACGATGCCCTCGCGGGCGGCCGGCAGCGTCAGGTAGGCGTCCGACGCGGCCAGTACGAGGTCGCAGGCGAGCAGCACCTGCATGCCGCCGCCGATGGCGAAGGTGTCGACCGCCGCGATCCACGGTTTCTCGACGGTACGGGAGTGCCAGGAGCCGTCGTGGCCGACGAGCAGACCGGCGATCATCTTGCGCAGGTAGCCCGTCTCGCGGCGGAGCAGGAACCCGGCCAGCGAGATGTCGCCGGCGTGCAGCCGCTTGAGGTTGATGCCGGCGCTGAACACCCGTTTGCCGCGGTAGCGGGGGTGGGTCATCTCGCCGCCGCGCAGCACGGCCACCCGGACCCCGGGGTCCAGCAGGGCGAGGTCGACGGCGGTCTCCATGTCGTCGACCTGCTCTTCGTCCTCGGCGTTCAGGCAGTCGTCCCGGCACATGGTCAGGTACCCGGTGCCGTCCCGTCGTTCGAGGAGTACCGAGCGGGTGCGCAGCACGCCGGTGCGCAGGAACTCGGGCAGCAGGTGCCGGGCCCGGTCGGTGGGCCGGAGCATCGCGTCGAGCAGGTGCGGCCCGGCCTGCGGTGACCGCAGCACCGCGCGCAGGAAGAGGCCCTGGTCGATCTCCCAGCCCTCCTTGTCGGCCTGGCGGCGGGCGCGGTCGGCGGCGATCCGCTCGGGGCCCGGCACCAGTCCGGGGAACCGGTCCGCCGCGGCGTCGAGGAGCTCCCCGATGCGCAGGCCCGCGGTGTCCTCGGTGAGCCGCCGGTACACGGACTCCGCGTGCCGGTCCAGGTAGGCGGCCCTGCGGGCGCGGGCGGCGTGCTTGGCGGCGGCGATCTCGGCGCGCTGCTCCGCGGTGCGCGCGGCGGGCTCCGGCAGCGTCGCGACGAGCTTGTCGACGAGGGTGTCCGCCTCCTGCGCCCGCGCCCAGAGATCCGGGGCGCCGGCCGTCATGAGGCCGCCTCCCGCTCGGTGGTCCGCAGGGCCCGGTCGCAGGCGGCCAGGTGCGGGCCGAGGGCGTCCTCGAAGGAGGTGGCCGCGGCGTCGAAGAGCAGTTGCCGCCGGATCGCCAGCTCCTTGCCGGCCAGACCGCTGGTGAGGCCGGCCACGGCGGCGACGGCCGCGGCGGGGTCGTCTACCAGTTCGTCGGCGAGTCCGAGGCGCAGTGCTTCCGGGCCCTCGACGGGCAGCCCGAACAGCACCGCCCTGCGGACGCCCGCCGGGCCGGCCAGCTGGACCAGCCGGTAGCCGGCCATCCCGGGCCAGGTGCCGGACGCGTCCCGGGCCAGCAGCAGCCGGGTGCCCGGGGTCACCGCGCGCACGTCGGCGGCGAGGAACACGTCGAGCGCCGTCCCGCCGCAGTCGCCGTCGGCCACCGCGACGGTGGCCAGCGGCAGCCGTTCCAGGCGGCGCAGCGCCCGCTCCCACTTGCTGACCAGCAGCACGTCGAGGCCGCCGGTCCAGTCGCCGCGCGGGGTGCCCGTCACGTGGACGGCGAGCGGGCCGTGACCGGCCCGGTCCTCGGCCCGGTCGCAGATCTCCTGGACGGCCTTGACGGTGGCCGCCGTCAGCGGCTCGCCGCCGTCGACCGTCAGCGTCAGCGCCTCGCTCATCGCGCTCGCCGGCCTCACCACTGGACCAGCGCCGTCTCGAGGGTGGAGCCGGGCCCCATGGTCATCAGCACGCCGTACTCCCCTGGTTCGGTGACGTCCTCGTCGAGCAGGCGCTCGTACGAGAAGAGGAAGGATCCGCTGGACACGTTTCCGTAGTCGCGCAGCACGCCGGTGGTGTGCCGTACGTCGTACCGGGTCAGCCCGAGGTTGACGCCGACGGCGTCGATGACCTTCTTGCCGCCCGAGTGCACCAGCCAGTGCGCGATGTCGCTGCGGCGCAGGCCCGTGCCCGCCAGCAGCCGGTCCACGACGATCTCGGCGTGGGCGCCGACCACGTACGGGATCTGCGGGTCGAGGAAGAAGCTGAACCTGCCGAGGTCGCGGTCCCAGTCGTAGCGCATGGCGTCGAGGGCCTCGGGGATGATGCAGCTGGCGAACTTCAGCAGCCGCGGTCCCTCGGTGGCGACCGGGCCGGGGTGCGGGCCGGCGAGCAGCGCCACGGCGCCGGCGCCGTCCCCGAACAGGCTGTTGACGACGGCGGTGCGCATCGAGGAGTCCATCGCGTACGCGGCGGAGCAGGCCTCCGCGCACAGCACGACGGCGAGTTCGCCGGGGTGGGCCACGGACCATCCGGCGACGACGTTCAGGGCGTTCAGCCCCGCGTTGCAGCCCATGCCGACCAGGTCGGAGCGGCTGCAGTGCCGGTCGATGCCGAGTTCCCGGATCAGCAGGGCGCTGAGGCCCGGGGTGAGGAAGCCGGTCGAGGTGACGCAGCAGAGGTGGCGCAGGTCCGAGAGGTCGGCGCCGGCCCGTTTGAGGCAGGCGCGCAGTGCCTCGGCGCCCATCTCGACGGCCAGCGACTTGTGCTTGTCGAGCAGGTCGCCCTGGGTTTCGGGGTGCCGTTCGCCGGTGTGGTCCGGCGCGGGCAGCACCAGGTGGCGCCGCTCGATGGCGCTGTTGAGGAAGACCGAACGGACCCGGGGATCGCTGATCCCGAAGGCGTCGAGCACCTCTTGCTGGGAGTACGAGGTCGGCGTCACCGCCGTGCCCACTCCCACGATCCGCGGGCGGGCGAGTCCTCCGGGGAGGGCGCCCGGTTCCGCGGTGCCGGGCCGTTCGACGGTCGTGGTCATCGGTAGGTCCACCCCCACCTGCGCGGTGTGCTGCGCAGTGTCCGTACAACGCGATTCATGTGCCTGACCTTTCGTTCGCGGCGCATTCCGCCTGGATGAAGCGGGTGAGCCGGGCGATTCCCTCCTGGATCTCCGTGGGCGTCAGATAGCTGATGGACAGCCGGATTCCGTTCTCGCCGCCGCCCATGGGATGGAAGTGCTCCATCGGCGTCCAGATGACGCCGAATTCCTGGGCCGAGCGGGCGAGCGCCGCCTCGTCCGCGCGGAAGGGCACCCGCACGCTGAGGAAGAAGCCGCCGGCCGGTTCGTTCCACCGGACGCCGAGTTCGGCCCGGCGGTCGGCCGGGAGGCAGCGGTCCAGGTGGAGCAGTACGGACCGCATCGCCTCGCCGTAGTACGCGGCGGCCTCGGTGTTCATTTCCGAGACGCGGCCCCGCGCGGCCAGCAGCGCGCCCGCCACCACGGCCTGGCTCAGGGACGGCGTGTTCACCGTGATCATGCTCTTGATCCTGGCGAGTTCGGCAGCGAGCGGGGTGCTGCCGCCCGCGCCGTCGGCCACCGGCTGGTCGGCGACGACGTAGCCCACCCGGGCGCCGGGGAAGACGGTCTTGGAGAAGGAGCCGAGGTGCACGACCGTACGGGTGCGGTCGAGGGCCTTCAGGGTCGGGAGCCGCAGCCCCGGGCTGACCATGCGGTAGGGGCTGTCCTCCAGGATCAGCAGTCCGTGGCGCGCGGCCGTCCGCAGCAGGTCCGTGCGGGTGCGCAGGTCCAGGGTGTTGCCGGAGGGGTTGGCGTGGTCGGGCAGGACGTACAGGACGCGGGGGTGTTTGCCGCGGGCCCGCAGCGCGCGGATCGCGGCCTCGACGTCGGCGGGGGCCAGCCCGTCGTCGCGTTCCTCGACCGGGTGCACCTCGATGTCCAGCAGCCGGGCGGCCCCGATGATCCCCACGTAGCAGGGGCTGGAGACCAGCAGCACGTCGTCGGGGCCGCGGACGAGGGCCCGCAGGGCCAGCAGCATGGCCTCCTGGGCGCCGAGGGTGACGACCAGCGACTCGGCGGGGACGTCGATGTCCTCGTCCGCCCGCAGCGAGTCGGCGATGGTCTCGCGGATCAGGCCGGCGGTGGGCCCGTACTGGTAGAGCGCGGTCCGGATCTGCCGGGGTGTGCGTCCCTGGTCGGCGAGATGGCCTAGGTAGCGGCGGGCGTGGGTGAAGATCTGCTCGGTGTCGAAGAAGCCGTCGTAGGGCCGGCCCGGGGCGAAGGAGATGGCGTCGGGGTAGCGGAAGGTGATCTCGTTGAGGAAGTTCATCGTGTCCAGGACGGGATCGGACAGCGCGCTGTGCAGATCGGTCCGACGCAGTCCGGGCGTGGTGGGCGCCGGTACGGACGCCGCGGGTGCCACGGGTGCCGGTACGGGCTCGGCGGGCGTCGCGGGTGCCGGTACGGGCTCGGCGGACGTCGCGGGTGCCGGTACGGGCTCGGCGGGCGCGGTCTGGACGCGGATCACCTCGCGTCCGAGATCGGTCACCTCGCCGACGCCGGTGAACTCCATGGCGCGGGCGAACTCCCGGACCAGGCCCGGCAGATCGGGCAGGCCGGGCACAAGGCGTGTGGCCCCGTCCGAGTCCTCCTCGGTGCCCCTGTCGCCGTCGCCGTCGCCGTCGTCCGCGGCCGTGGGCGCGCGGTGCGCCGGGGTCGGTTCGAGGATCACCGCGTCGGCGCCCGAGGCCAGCGCCACCACGATGTCGGCGCCTCGGCGGATGCCGCCGCCGAGCAGGACGAGTCCGCCCCCGCTCACCGCGTCCGCGATCACCGGCAGCTCCCGGAGGCTGGAGGTCACCACGCCGTCGGCGCCCGCCTCGAGCGCGCGCAGCGCGTCCCGCGCTGTGCCCGTCCCGGCGACCAGCAGCGGGAGCGAGGTCAGCGAGCACAGCGCGGCGAGGGCCGGCCGGTCGACGGGGGGCCGGGGGCCGGCTCCGGGCGCGAGCCGGAGGGTGAGTGCGCCGAACCCGGCGTCCTGCGCGCGCAGGACGAGTTCGCGCGCGGCTCGCCGGTCCGGTACGGCGGTGAGGTCCAGCCACCGCGGTACGTCGCCGTCGGCGGCGGGCTGCGCGGGCCACGGTGCGGTGAGCACGGCGGGGAGCCCGGCCGCGGCGCCGGCCCGGGCCACGGCTCGTTCCAGGCCGGGACGGGCCCGGTCGGGGTGCGGGCCGACGACGACCGGCGCGCTCCACATACGGCCGAAGACCTTCACCCCGGTTTCGGGCGGTCCCGCGAGTCCGTGGCTTCCCTGGACCAGACCGGTGCGGTCGAACAATGCGCGATTGGCGACGGCCGCGGCCCGTTCGGCCGGGGCGGGGGAATTACCGGAGCGGACACCCATTCGGGTGGGCTGCGCTGCCATGGATTCCCTCCAAAAGCCGTCGGCGCGATCTCTGGAACTGAATTCGCGGCCTCAGCATCACACGCCTCCGGTGATTCGACAACGTCGTCCAACTGCGCACATCGCACGCTTGGACGCGAGAAAGCAGCGAGAAAACAACGAGAAAACAGAACGAGCGGAAGAGAGAGGAATGACGAGGGAAAATGCGGGAATGCAGAATGCGGACGCATTCGGCCGGACCTTGACGTGAGGTGCCACGAGAAGGCCCGGCCGTTGTCCAACCGTTGGATACGGACGCTTGGACGATGGTGCTGTTGAGTCCTACCCGTGCCGCACCGTCTGGTGTTCCATCCGCACGGCGACCTCTCCCCATACTCCCGCGCAGGCGTGGGCGAGATCGGCGACCACCGAAGTGCAGTGCGGCGGAACGCTGTCGATGATCGCCTGCCATTCGGCGCCGGTCAGGGTATGCAGGTTCAAAAGCCGCAGCAGCATGCGGCCGGTTTCGCTGAACCGTAGCGCGGGATCGGATTTCAGCCGGTCCACGGCCGCCGCGCGGGCCGCGATCCGAGCCGAGCCGATTGGCTGTTCCGCGGCGACGGCCCGGCCGCGGCCGGTGTCCTCGGCCGGCGCCTTCGGCTGCGGGCGGACCCGGGCCCGCGGCTTGGGCAGTGGGTCCTCGCCCCGGTGGATCCGGTTTCTGACGTCCCGGGCCGTCTCCGGCGATATCCGGGCGGCGCGGGCGATCTGCCGCAGGGACAGCCCCGGGTTCTCCCTGATGAGTTTTCCGGCCAGTTCGCGCCCCGCGGCGCTGTTGACGGGACGGACCCGGCCGTCCTGGCCGATTCGGCTGCCCTCCACCAGCGTGTCCCCGGCCGCCCGCCGGCGGATCTCGGAGACCGTGCCGGGCGAGAGGCCGGTGGCCGAGGCGATCATCCGGTCCGACCACTGCGGATGCGAGGTGATGATCCGGCTCGCCGCCCGCTTGCGGTCCGCCATGGAGAGCGGCAGACCGTGCGTGATGTTCGACTCCACCGCGAGCACGAAGGCGTCGGACTCGCTGCCGTCGAAGTACGCCACGGCGATCTTGTCGTCGCCGCGCAGCTGCGCCGCCCGCAGCCGGTGCACACCGTCGATCACCCGCATGGTCCGCCGGTGCACCAGCACCGGCGGAAGCGGAGCCCTTACCTCCACCAGTGCCTGGATGTGGTCCTGGTCCTCTCCGGTACTGCGCGGCGACCCTTCCACGACCAAGGAATCGATCTCGACTTCGACGACCAGCCCTTGTTCGAATTGCGCCTGGTCAAGCTGCACCACAAACTCCCCCCGAGGCTCTTTCTGCACACAAGTTCGCGTTCCGCGACGAACGACAGATTTCTCGGTCATGACGCGCATCGGCGCGCCCGACGAGATCAGCCACCTGTTGAGAATCCCGCCGGACAGGGGGTCAGGTGTCCTGGCCAGGAAGGTCCGGATACGGGCGGCGACGCCTCATCCGCACCATCGGTCCCTTGACACACTTCGGCCGCCGGAACACCCGGTCGGCACATGCTTGTCCCTCTAGGAATTGTGCCCATGCTTGAACTCATTCGACTTCCCCCGTAATGCCACCACATGAGCCGCGTCAGCGAAGACCGCGGCCCTGTTGGCCGACGGCGGCCTGAGACCGCGCGCCGAGTTGGACACCAGAACAGCAGACGCCTTACTGCCCCGTCCAGAGTCCACCGTCCCAGCATGTGGACCGTACGGTGTCACGCGTACCGGACCCGGCCCGTCGACTTCCGGGAGAACCGCAGGTCCGGCGGGCATTACGGCATTTCGCCACGGCGGATCAACGGCGTCGTGAATATGACGAAAAAGCGGAGACGCACCACCGAAATAAGCCGGTCCGGTCGCCGTGAACGGTGTCCCGCCGGCGGGACACCGCCGGGCGCCCGCCACGGGTAAGCGGAGACTCAGGCTCCGATATCGTCCGCCAGGGGGTCGGTGTGCGCCGGTTCGGCGGCCGCTTCGTCGAGGCGGGACACGATCCAGTCCAGCAGGTCGAGGCCGGCGGCCTCCGCCGCCTGCTGCCAGCGGACCCGGCGGTCGGAGGCGACCTGGAGGCGCACCAGCGGGTGCAGCAGCGTCCGGTCGTCATGGCGGTGCGCCCGGAGCCGCCGGCGCAGCTCGTTGCGGGACCAGCCGCCCCGCTCGGCGCGGGCAAGCCACTCGTCCTGCTCCTCCGCGGGGATGCCGGCCACCTCGGCGTGGTGCTGGAAGCTGAGCCGCGCTCGACGCCGGGCCGGTTCGAACTTGCCGGCGACCCAGGCGTAGTTGCGCAGGGTCTGGTAGTCGAGGCCGCTGTCGGCCAGGGCCTTGCGGTAGCGGTCGGGGTACTCCCTGCGGCCGTAGATCAGCCAGTCGCCCAGCCACCAGGCCGACGAGTCCGTGACCACGAACATCTGCCGGCCGAGGTGGCGCCACTGCGTCAGCGGCAGTCCGGGGGACAGCATCAGGGCGGTGCGCCGGGTGGCCGCCCGTACGTCCAGCGCGACATGTTCCCGCTCGCGCACCACCGGTTCCGTCGGCCGGCCGGTCCCCCGTGCCGCTTCGCCTGCCATCCTCCGCACCTCACCGCCCCCTTGTCCGCACGCACTCATCCTTCCCGGCGCGACGTCTCGGCCAGGTAACAGCGCGGATCCGGCGGGCCGGAGGCCGGTCGGGTGGCTCTGTGTTACGGCGGAGTTACCTGTTCCGCGGTCTACTGGGGCGCGCGGAGCAAGCAGCCCCGCGAGCGGAAGAGGAGGCCCCATGGTCACCGCGACCCGGTGTTGCGCCGAGTGCGGCACGGAGTTCGCCTGGACGAGCCGGAATCCGACCCGCAGGTTCTGCGGTCCCAGATGCCGGTCCCGGTGGTGGCGGGCGGGTCGCGGCGGGCCGGCCGAGCGGGACAGCGCGGCGGGCGAGTCCGGCGGCCCGGCCTCGGCCCGCCTGGGAGCCCTCCACGCCTGTCCGCACTGCGGGCAGCACCTCACGGTCATCAACCTGCTGGTCGACGGCGAGTCGGTGCCCGGGGCGGTTGTTCCCGGGGTCGTTGCCCCTGCCCCCGGTGGCGCCGGTACTTCCCCGTAACGCGGCGCGGCCCCGGGGGCCGGCCAGTGTGCTGGCTCGGCATGTGCCCGGGACCGCTGGGCGGTGGACGGCAGATGGTGGGCGGTGACGGTGAAAGGTGACGGTGGGCGGTGGCGGTGGGCGGTGGCTAACCGACCGCGCACCGGGTGGTGTTCAGGGTGAAGCCGACCGGGTCGGCGTTGCCGCCGGTCGCGGTGCCGGTGAACGACACGCGCCGGGTCTGGCCGGGCCGGATGGTGCCGCCGGAGTCGGGGCTGTGGACGGTCACGTCGGTGCCGTTCTGCGACACCACGGCGCCGTTCGCCGCTACGGCCCGCTGTCCGTCGGCGTAGCGGTAGCGCAACGCCCAGGCGCTGAGCGGCGTACGTCCCGTGTTCCTGATCTCGATGGTGCCGGTGAACTCGCCGGCGGCGTCGGGGGCGGGGTCGCCCGCCGCGTAGTCCACCCGGCAGTTTCCGGCGGGGACTTCGCCGTGGGAGTAGAACACGTTGTCGGGCAGGGCGGAGCGTTCGATGTCCGTGTTGGCGGCGATGACGTCGGCGAGGTCGTGGCGGAAGCCGATGCCGTACGTCTTCGCGATCGCCTTCAGCGTGGCGGTCTGGTTGCCGTAGAAGAACCGGTCGCCGTCGCGCAGTCGCTGGAACTCCCGGGACCACATCGCCTGTTGGAGTTCGCCGAACTCCGAGCCCTTCAAGTGCGGTTCGGCCTGCATGCCGACGTAGGCGTCGACCCGGTCGACGGATCCGTAGATCGCCTTGAGCCGGGCGGCGAGCGGGGTGCGCCGGGTGTAGGTGGTCGCGGAGGTGTCGCCCGGCAGCGCCTGGAAGCCGACCTTGCTGCCGAAGAGGTTCCGCATGTCGAGGAAGTCGACGCTGTCCGGGTCGTCCACCTCCGCGCCGGGCGTCAGCTCGGCGTCCTGCGGGAAGGTGTCGGTGGTCTCACCGGTGATGCCGGTGAAGGACTTCACCGGGGCGAGCCCGTAGGCCTTGCGCAGGTCGTTGTAGCTCGGTATGCCGTGGTCGCGGCTGCGGGCCAGGTCGGTGGCGGCGAGGTCGAAGACGCACGCGGGGTCCGCGTTCGGCGCGGAGCACAGCACGCTGCGCAGCAGGTGGTCGGTCATCTCCTCGTTGCGGTACTGCGCCTTGTCGCCGAGGGACTGGAGGACGGGGCCCAGGCCCAGGTCCTTGAGCAGTTCCGGGTTGTCCCGCATGAACTCCAGGCTGACCTCGACGCTCACCGGGCCGTCCGGAGCGCCCATGACGAGGAGCCCGGCGGCCCGGAACGCCTCCAGTTGCTCCTCGGTGTAGCGTCCGGCCGGCTGGTTCAGCGAGGTGGCGCCGTGGATCATGCTGTGCGCGCGGTAGCCGGTGGTGGCGAACTCGTTGGTCAGGGTGGCGTCGGTGCGCGGGTCGTAGCCCCGGTAGCCGGGCAGCGTGATCCCCACCGCGGGCAGGAACTCGGTGTAGGTGATGTACTGGATCTCGCTGATCACGACCCGCCGGGCGATCTGGAACTTCTCCTCCTCGGTGAGGGAGGCGGGCAGCGCGTCCACGATCCGGTTGTGCTCCCGGGCGAACAGCGTCTGCACCCCGGTCACCGCGATGTTGTTGTTGACCCGTACGTCGCCGGCGACGACCGCGCTGTCGGGGTCGGCCCGCAGCCGGCCGTCGATGTCGGTCGCCGGGGCGGCCGGCACATCGCCCCGCGCGTCCCGCCGCGGCAGGTAGTCGTCCGGCAGCAGGAGCTTGGCGCCGTTGTCGGACAGGTCGCCGTCGACCCGCCCCTGCCGGAGCCACTCCAGCCGGGCGCTGTCACTGCCGTAGACGGCCGAGGCGTCGAGGTAGGAGCTGTCCATGTTGACCTGCTGACGCGCCGAGGTCACACCGGTGCCCCGGGCGGGCGTGGACCGGGTGAACGGCAGGTAGTGCTCCCCGTCGATCAGCTCCAGCGGGTCGCTGTCGTCACCCGCCATGTCGGCGGACTCGCCCTGCGGATCGGTGGCCTGCTCCCCGAGCCGCAGGGCGAAGGTGTGGTCGAGGAACTGGGCCCAGGTCCAGGCCCATTGGCTGACCTGGCGCTCGGAGAAGATGTTCGCCGGCAGCACCTGGTCGCCCTGGACCTCCTCGTCGGCGAAGACCCGGTTGCTCACGTAGCGCGGGTCCGGCCCGGCGGCCGGCTCGCTGCGTCCGTCGGCGTAGTTGGCGGCCGCCAGCCGGGCGTAGGCGGTACCGGCCCGCCCCCACTCCGGGTGTGCGCGGTTGTTGCCGCTGCCGTCCAGCGACTGGGTCTCCGGGCGCACCCCGCCCCGCCCTTCCGCGGCGCCGGACGGCGCCGCCAGGGCGGTCACCAGCGTGGCCAGCACCGCGGTGACGACACCCGCTCGGGTACGCGTGAGCGAACGTCTGGAAGCCGGGCCGTGCCGGTTCACGTGCCTCATGCCATGTCCCTTCTCTGCTGTCCTGACCGGACGGTTCCGTCCTGGAGGAAGTGAGCGGCTCCCGGTCTTCTCGGGCGAGATGGCGAGCTGACGAGCTGACGAGCGCGGGACCGCCGACCGCACCGCCGGGTGCGGGGTCGGACAGTGACGGGTGGGGACGGAGCGTCCGCCGCGTCGCCAAGGATGCACGAAGGCACGTCCAAGCGACAGATCCGGGCGCTTGGACAGAGACGGCTCCGGTGCCGAGGAGTGCCCGTCACCGGCGGCGAGCGCGGTGGGAGATGGCGACCGCGGTGGCCGCGGGGCCGGTGAGAACGCCGCGTCACCCCGATCGGGAGTCACCGACCGGAAGTCACCGACCGGGAATCACCGGCCGGGAGTCACCGTTCCCCTGTATCGGCAACCCGCCCGATGCCCGAACGGTCACACGGAACCGATCAGGGCTGCCGATGTCCGGGGGCGCTCGGCCGCTCGGCCGGTCGGCCGGTCAGCCCGTCTCCGGGGGACGTGCGCGCACCAGTCCGCTCTGATAGGCGATCACCACCAGCTGCGCACGGTCGCGGGCCGCGAGCTTGACCATGGCACGCTGGATGTGACTGCGGACGGTCAGCGGACTGAGGAAGAGACCGTCCGCGATCTCGGCATTGGACCTGCCGAGCGCGGCGAGCGCGACGACCTCGCGTCGCGGCCGGTGAGCGCGGCGACGCGTTCGGGCGGCGCGAGTTGTCCGCCGGTGTCCGGCAGGGCCTGGTCGTCGGCGAGCAGGACACGGATCGTCATGGGGCGGACCGTTCGTCGTCGTTCAGCGGAAGGGTGCAGCGGACCTCGAAGCCTCCTTGTGCGCGTGGGCCGGCCCGGAAGCCGCCACCCGCGGCGAGGACCCGCTCGCGCATGCCGACCAGTCCGAAACCCTGGTCCGTACGCGGCGGGGTGGCGGCGTCACGGGGAGCGGCGTCGTTGGTGACGGCGAGGGTCAGGTCGTGGGAGGCGTAGGTCAGCCGGACGCGGGCGCGCGGTGTGGCGGCGTGTTTGGTGACGTTGGTCAGCGCCTCCTGGAGGATCCGGTACGCCGTCAGGTCCCGCGTCGTCCTGTCCCTGCTGTCATTTCCCCTTGGTCTCCAGGCAGCAGTCACGACGCCCCGGTGGTCCCCAGGCAGGACCGGCGCCTCCTTCTCAGGCAATGAGACACGAGCACTCCACGGGCCGGCGTGCGGAGGGCTGGGAGCGGGGAGGGCTGTGCCCAGGTGATCCAGCAGTTGGTCGCGCGCTGCCGGCTGATGTGGTTCGAGTGAGTCGAAGCACCGGCGGAGTGCGTGCGTTCCGCATTGTTCCGCGGCCGCCAGTGACGCGCGGCCCGTCTCGGTGAGGGAGACAGTCTTGCGGCGGCGGCTTCTCGGGGGCGCCGGTCCGGGTGACCCTGCCGAGGCGTCGAGCCCTTCCCGATCCGGGTGACGGAGCGCGGCGAGCTCGGCCTGGTGCAGGGCGCCGCGGTCGGCCAGTACCTGGAGCACCTTGGTGCGGGACAGCGCCGGACCGGCAGTCGCCGTCATGTGCCGGTCGACCTGCTCGCGCAGGCTGTGGGCGGCGGCGAGGAAGGCCAGTCCCACCTGCTCGGATGTGACTCGCCACCGACCCGGCACTCACGGGCACCACCGGCGGCGGCTGCTCCGTACACGGCGCCCGGCCGCTCCAGTGCCCCGGGCCCGGCCGCGACCCGGGTCCGCGGCGGGAGTTGTGGGAGGCGGCGGTGGCGCTCCTCGCCGCCCACCGGCCCGGCTGAACGCCCGATGTCCGTCCCGAGGAGAACGGTGCTCGGTCCTTCGAGGCGCGGACGGGCGGAAGCCGGCGTCCACCGCGCGCACGCGGCAGCTGGAGTCCCTGGTCGCCGGATGCCGCGCTGAGCCGGGGCGGGCCAAGCAGACAGCGGCACCGGCCCGGTGGTCGACGGCCGGTCGCTGTCGAGGCGGTCTCTCACAGGGTGGTGGTGTCCGTGCGTCGGTGGTCCGGCTTGAAGGGAAGGGGGGTGACGGTGGCCCTGATGGTGCGCTGGGGGGTTCCCGGCCTGCCCCAGAGCACGTCGACCGCGGTGCCGGGGGCAGCGTGCGTGCCATTGATGACGCAGAGGGAGACGGTCGCCCGCAAGGTGGGGCTGAGGGTACGGCCGGTGGCCACACCCACGGCTTCGCCCGCGGCGTCGACCTGGTCGAAGTTGGGGCCCGGGTTGCGGGGAAGGTCCATCTGGTCGGGCAGTTCGCCCTCCCGGGTCAGGGAGGTGAGCACGTCGGTGACGTCCTGCGCGTTCCACACCAGGCCGACCAGGGTGCGCGCCGGCCCGCCCTGCCGGGCTTCCGCCGCGAGGGCGTCGCGGCCCATGAAGTCGCGGTCGGGGACGCCCTTGCGGAATCCCCAGCCGAGTTCACCGGGGTGCGGAAGTAGTCGGTGATGCCGTTGGCCGGGACGAAACTGCCTCCTGGGGTGCCGCGCCGGAACTGGCGGGGTGCTCCCTGAGTCAGGATGGCGGAGGCCAGGTAGTCGAGTCCGTTGGTGGCGATGCCCGCATCGATGTGCTGGACGGGCTGGGAGCGGAAGCCGAGCTGGCGGATGCCGAATTCCTCGCCCGCGGCCAGGACGGCGGACCAGACGGCTTCGGCGTCGCCGGTGGCTCCGTGCAGTTCGTAGCCGAGTTCGCCGGAGATGCCGGTACGCATGATGTCGACGGGGATGTCGGCGACCTGGGCGGGCCGGCCGCGGCTGAAGCCGATGTCGCGGAGGCTGTCGCCGGTGGCCTTCTCCAGGGAGTACAGGGAGGCGGGGCCCTGGACGCCGAAGATGAACCGGTCCGGGCTGATGTCGGTGACCTCGGCGTCCCAGTCACCGAGGGAGAACTGCCACAGCAGCCAGTCACAACTGCCCGCCGTGTACACGAACTCCCGTTCACCCGTGCGGGTGAGGACGCCTTCGGAGGCCACGTGGCCGTTGTCGTCGAGCTGGACGTGATGCTTGATCTGCCCGGTTTCGAAGCGGGAGAGGTCCCGCATGCCCAGCCGGCTCAGGAAGGGCAGGGCCTGCGGTCCTCGGATGCGGACCTTGTGCAGGGAGGTCCAGTCACCGATGTAGCAGGACCGGACGTGGGCGGAGGCCTCCTCGACCCAGTGGGTGTACTCCAGGGGCAGCAGCAGCTGCGCGAAACGACCGTAGGTGCCGCGGATGTTCATGACGTCCTGGGCGGCGGCGGCCGGGCTGAACAGCGCCGGCCGCTCGGTCAGGAACGGCGCGTCGGCACCGCTCGCGACGAGACGTTCGTATGCGCTGCGCTGCCGGTCGGCGATGTTCATAGTCGGCTCCACTTCTTCGTTGGACGGGTGTCGGGCGCGGGCCGCCCGTTCAGGTATGCGGCTGTGCGCGTCCTGCGGCGTCCTGCCCACACGTATGGTGCGCCCGCGCGCCACCGGATGACGCGCGAGGGCGCGACCGCTAGGCGGGCACCGACTGGAGCTCCTCGGTCCACTCGGCGGCCCGGAGGGTGTTGACCAGGAGCATGGCGATGGTCATCGGTCCCACTCCGCCGGGCACCGGTGTGATGCGGCCGGCGATGCCGTCGAGTTCGGCGGCGCGGACGTCACCGATGAGGCCGTCCGGCGTGCGGTGGATGCCGACGTCGATGACGGTGGCCCCGGGCCTGACGTGTTCGGGGCCGATGAGCCCGCGGACGCCGGTGGCCACCACGACGACGTCGGCGGGCCGGGTGACGGCGGCCAGGTCGGCGGTGAACTCGTGGGCGACGGTCACCGTCGCGCCCCGGCGCAGCAGGAGCTGGGTGAGGGGGCGGCCGACGAGTTCGCCCCAGCCGACGACGGTGACACCCGCCCCTTTCAGTTCGACGCCCTCGGCGTCGAGGAGTTCGATGACACCGCTGGGCGTGCACGGGCGCAGTCCCGGTTCGTTCCGGGCGAGCCGGCCGGCGCTGGCGGTGGTCAGGCCGTCGACGTCCTTGGTGACCGGGATACGGTCGATGAGCGGTGCGGCGTGCAACTGCGGGGGCAGCGGCAGTTGCAGCAGGATGCCGGAGACGGCTGGGTCGGCGGCCAGTTCGTCGATGACCGCCGCCACCGCCTCCTGGGCGGCGTGCTGGGGAAGGTGGCGGTGGAAGTCGCGCATCCCGGCCGCTCGGATGGCACGCCGTTTGGCGGCGACATACACGGCGCTGGCCGGATCGTCGCCGACCAGGATGGTCGCCAGTCCGGGGACGCGGTGTCCGGCGTGCGCGGCCTGGGCGACCCGTTCGGTGACCCGGGCCCGGATGGTCCGGGCGATCCCGGCGCCGTCGATCGTTGTTGTCATGGTGGCGAACCGCTTTCTGTCGGTGCACGATTCGTCGCCCGGCCTGGGAGACCGTATGTGGGACCGTGGCCGTGCGCGGCCACGGTCTACCGCGCCGGCCCCCGGGACGGCGGTGAGCGGGTGACGGGATGAGGGAAACGGAGACGGCGGGTCAGGCGAAGACGATGGTGTGGTTGCCGTCCCGGATGACCCGGTCCTCGGCGTGCCACAGCACCGCGCGGGACAGGACGGCCCGTTCCACGTCGGCGCCCCGGCGGGTGAGGTCGGCGGCCGTGTCGGCGTGGCTCACCCGGACGACGTCCTGCTCGATGATCGGGCCCTCGTCCAGGTCCTCGGTGACGTAGTGGGCGGTGGCGCCCACCAGTTTCACGCCGCGTTCCTTGGCCTTGGCGTAGGGGCCGGCGCCGATGAAGGCGGGCAGGAAGGAGTGGTGGATGTTGATGATCGGGACGCCGACCTGGGCGATGAAGTCGCCGGAGAGGATCTGCATGTAGCGGGCGAGGACGACGAAGTCGACGTTGTCCTTGAGCAGCCGCAGGTGCTCGGCCTCGGCGGCCGACTTGTCCGCGCCCATGGACGGGACATGGAAGAACGGGATGCCGAAGCTGCGTACCTCCTCGGCCACGTCGGGGTGGTTGGAGATCACCATGGCGATGCTGACCGGGAGTTGGCCCTGGCGGTGCCGCCACAGCAGGTCGAGCAGGCAGTGGTCCGACTTCGAGGCGAAGACGGCCACCCGCTTGGGCACCGACATGTCGCGCAGCGTGTAGGCGAGGCCGTACCGCTGCACCAGTTCGCCGTCGAAGTCGGCGCGCAACGCGGGCAGCGCGGCCCGCAGGCCGGCCAGATTGAAGACGGTGCGCTGGAAGAAGGAACCACCCTGGGGGTCGTCCGAATACTGGTCCAGGGAGACGATGTTCGCGCCGTGCCTGCCCAGCACCGCGGTGACGGCCGCGACGATGCCGGTCGCGTCGGCTCCTTGGACGATCAGCGACGCCTGATGGTCGGTCGCCTTGTTCCTCTTGGCGGCGGGGGCGGGTGCGGCCTGGGTGACCGTCATGCGCGGGCTTCCTTCCTGAACTGGGCGATCCATTCGGCCGTGGCCCTGAGCCCGCCGAACGTATAGAAGTGGATCTTTACTTCGCCGTGCCGTGCCGGGTCGTGACCCGCGGCGAGGGCGCGCAGGAACCGGTCCGGTCCCGCGGTGCCCATGAGGTTGGTGATCGACAGGCCGTACTTCTTGGCGATGGAGGCGCTGGTGCCCACGCCGAACCGGGCGGCGTACGACATCAGCCGCCGCACCCCGGCCGGGCCCGGGACACCGATCCGGACCGGGAGCGTGATGCCGTGGCCGCGCACCTGCTCGATCCAGGCGAGGACCGGGTCGACGTCGAACCCGAACTGGGTGATGACACTGCCGTCCAGCCCCTGTGCGGCGAGCGCGGCGCATTTGTCCCGCAGCGCGGACCAGAGGACGTCCCCGCTGATGGCCGGGTGGCCCTCCGGGTAGCCGCTGATGCCGACGTGCCGGACGCCGTGCTCCCGCAACAGGCCCGACTCGATGAGGGAGAGGGCGTCCTCGTAGGGGCCTTCGGGGCGGGACGGGTCGCCGCCGACGGCGAAGACGTCGGTGCCGGTGCCGTCGGCCCGGAGCCCGGCGAGGAACTCCACGAAGTCGGCCTGGGAGCCGAGGCGGCGGGCGGATATGTGCGGGACCGGCAGGAAGCCGAGACGTTGGACCGCCCGGGCGGCGTCCAGCCGCATCCGCAGGTTCTCGTTGCCGAGGAAGGTGACGTTGACGCGGGTGCCCCGCGGGACGAGGCCGGCGGCCTCCTCCAGCTTGGGCACGTCCTTGCCGGTCATCTCCAGGGAGAAGTCCTCCAGCAGTGACGTGCTCACCGCCGGGGACGCTGTGCCGAGGGAGTTCATGGTGCTCCTAGGGAGGGCCGCGGGGTGGCCGGCCGGGCTCCGGCCCGTCGGGGAACGGGAGCCGGACGCCCGGCCGCGGCCACGCCGCTTGGGAGGGGTACGGTCGCCGGCCGACCGCTCCGGCGCGGAGCCGGCCGGAGTGTGTGACGCCGGCCGGAGCGTGTGACACCGGCCGAGTGCGTGGCGCCGGCCGAGTGCGTGGCGCCGGCCGCGGTCAGGCGTTGCGGCGGTACTCGGTGCGGGCGTGCCGGTCGTACGGGCTGGGCTGGACGGTGGCGCGGATGCGCGGGAAGCCGAGGTCGGCCTCGGGGTCCGTACCCGCCCCCGGGTGCTCGCCCCAGACCACGCTCACCTCGGTGCCGGGGGCGGCGTGCGCGGGGTCGATCAGGGTCAGGGACAGCACGGTGCCGACCGGGTCGATGGACGCGGTCTGCATGGTGACGCCGGCCAGACCGGCGGAGGTCTCCACCCGGTGGCGGGCGTAACTCAGTACAAAGCCGGGGTCCTCCCCCGCGCCGAGCACCCGGCGTACGTCGTCGGGGTCCAGAACGAGGGTGACCTTCTTGCGCAGGCTGTCGTCCTGCCTGGCGGCGAGCAGGGCGTCCCGGCCGTGGAACTCGTGCCCGAAGTGGATCATCTTCCCGTAGCCCAGCTCGTACGGGGAGACGTAGTAGTCCTCGATGTCCGCCGAGAAGAAGCTGCCGCCCAGCGGGCGCTTGCCCTCGATGCCGAACAGCGGCAGCCAGGCGCGGTACTCGGCCAGCTCGGGGTCGGTGTAGATGCCGGGCACCGGCGAGGGGACCCAGCCGCTCTCCACGCTCGGGGTGGCGTACGCCAGCGCGCCGACCTGGACCAGCCCGAGTGGTTCGCCCGCCTTCACGAACGCCTCGTGCACGTACGCGGCGTGCTCCCACGGGCCGATGAACTCGTAACCCGCCTGGCCCGCCATGCCGTGCCGCAGAGCCTTGAAGGCGCGGCCGTCCAGGGTGACCGGCGTGGAGTGGAAGAACTTGGTCTCCGGGATCGGGCCGCCGAAGACCTTGCCGATGAGTTCGAGGGCGAGTGGGCCCTGGATCTGGTAGCGGAACAGCTTCGGGTCACCGCCGCCCCGGCGGAACGCGGAGGACTCGTCGGTCCTGAACTCGACGTCGTAGCCGGCCTTTTCGGCGTGGTACTGGACCCAGTGCTGGGCGGCCGGTACTCCGCTGAGGAGGTAGGAGTTCTCGGCTTCCCGGGCGAGGATGCCGTCGGTGACGATGTGGCCGGCCCGGGTCACCGGGACGTACTGCTTGGCCTGGCCGATCGCGAACTTCTCGAAGTTGTTCGCGCCGTACTCGGCCAGCACGCGGGTGGCGTCCGGGCCCTCGATCCACATGTCGAACATGTGGTGCGACAGGTTCAGCAGGGCGACGCCCTCGTGCCAGGCGCGCTGTTCCGTGCGCCAGCCCGCGAACTCGCGGTCCACCACCTCGGGCGTCCACGGCTCGGCACCCGGCTGCCACAACAGACCGACGGGCGAGCCCGCCTGGTCGATGCCGTCCTGAAGGCTGGGAGTTGTCATGCGGCTCTCTCTTTCAAGGTGGTGGTCTGTGTCCCGGTGGTCGCGCGCCAGGGACGAGGCGGTCAGTAGCTGGATCCGGTCCCGGCTCAGGCGTTGCGGCCACATGGAGCGGGACGAGCGGGACCCTTGCACTAGAACGATCTAGCGCAAGGTAGCAGAAGGTCGTGACCACTGGCGAGACGCGTGCCGAGGCCGATGTACCCGCTGCCGGGCGGGAGTTCAGGGTGGCGGGGAGAGCGAGCCGGCGCCCGTCCAGGCGGCGGCCATGCACACCGCGTGCAGGCTGGAACGGACGTCGTGCACCCGTACGCACACCGCTCCGGCGGCCGCCGCGAGCGCGGACACGGCCGCCGTCGCGGCGTCCCGCTCACCGGGCGCCGGGGCCCCGTCCGAGCAGTCGCTCAGCGCGGCCCCGATGAAGCGCTTTCTGGACGCGCCCACGAGTACCGGGAAGCCGGCCGACCGCAGGGTGTGCAGGTGCGCGAGGAGCTGCCAGTCATGACCGGCCCGCTTGGCGAAGCCGAGGCCCGGGTCGAGGACGATGCGCCCGGGGTCCAGTCCGGCCGCGGTGAGCGCCTCCACGCGGTCCAGGAGTTCGGCGGTGACCTCGCCGACCACGTCCCCGTAGGCGGCGTGCCGCGCCATCTCCCGGCTCGGGGCGCGCCAGTGGGTGACGACGTACGGAACGCCGGCCGCCGCGACCGTGGCCGCCATGGCGGGATCGGCCAGGCCGCCACTGACGTCGTTGACCAGGCATGCCCCCGCTTCGACCGCGGCGTGCGCGACCTCGGCGTGCATGGTGTCGATACTGACGGGCACCCCCGCGCCCGCCAGTGCGCGCACCACGGGTACGGCCCTGGCCAGTTCCGCCCCCAGTGGCACCGGTTCCGCTCCCGGTCGCGTGGACTCCCCGCCCACGTCGACGAGGTCGGCGCCCTCCTCGGCCATCCGCAGACCGTGCCGGACGGCGCGGTCCGCGTCGCCGTACCGGCCGCCGTCCGAGAACGAGTCCGGGGTGACGTTGAGAATGCCCATCACCAGGCATCGGCCGGGCCGCGGGAGGCCGTCGGGGAGCGCCGGGAACGGCCGCACGACGGCTGGGGATTCCGTGTCGATCATGGCAGGAGAAACCTCCTCCGCCCGCCGGCCGCCGGCCGGCGCGCTGGGAAAGCTAAATCGATATGGCAGTGACGTTACAGCGGAATGCTAAATCGTTCTAGCCCCTCTGTCTGTCCCTGTAGGTGAGGGTCTTCACCTGGCGGAGGGTGGGCACGGTCTCGACGGCGCGCACGCCCCGTAGCGAGCCGACCCGGTCGGCCAGGTAGGTGAACAGTTCCTCCGTGCCGCGGCACAGCACCGAGACGACGATGTTGGCCTCACCGCTGACCACCGCGGCGAACCGGACCTCGCGGTGGTCCGCGAGTGCCTGCCCGACGGCACGCAGCCGGGTCGGGTCCACCCTCAGCCACAGCACCGCCTCGGTGCCGTGCCCGAATGGTTCGAGGTCGTACTCGATGTCGAAGTAGAGCACCCCGGACCCGCGCAGTGCCGCCAGCCGCCGCTTGACCACGGTCTCCGTCCGGCCGGTCGCGGCGGCCAGGTCGGTGGCCTTGGTCCGTCCGTCCCGGCGCAGCAGTTCCAGCAGTTCCTCGTCGAGGCCGTCCAGGACGACCGGCTCCGCCGCGGGCTCGGGCGGCGGCGGTCGCAGGGCCGCCTCCTGTGCCGGGTCCAGCGCGTCGATCTTGTTGAGCCAGTCCAGCGATCCGCCGTAGAAGTGGTGCAGGACGCAGAAGGCGTCGACCGAGGTGACCCGGCGGGTGCGCGGCAGGCGGTCGAGCAGGAGGTCGTCGCGGTCCCGCCGGCTGCGCGGCTTCATCGCGCACATCACCTCGGTGCCGCCGGACATCAGCCCGATGTACGAGGTGTCGGCGCGGCGGGCCAGGGCGTCGGCCAGCGGTTCCGCGGCGTCGGGGTTGCAGCGCAGGCGAACGATCCAGTTGGTGCGTCCGAGCCGGCTGTGGTCGGCCAGGCCGAGCACCCTGAGCCGCGCCTCCTTCTGGAGTCTGCGGTAGCGGCGGGCGACCGTCTGGTCGGAGACACCGAAGACCTCCGCGATCCGGTTGAAGGGCGCGCGGCCGTCGAGTTGCAGGGCTTGCAACAGGCACAGGTCGAGCGCGTCGGGTCGGTACACGTGGGCCGCCTTCCTGGGGAAACGCACCTGTCTGCGGCGGAGGGTCACACAGCGCCGGGGCGGCGCGCGGGTTGCGACACGCGGTGGCTGGGTCTCCGACGCGCGGTGGCTGGATCCCCGGCCCACCGCCCCGCCCCGCCCCGCCGCCGCGCCGCCCCACCCCGCCGCCCCGCCAGGACGGCCAGCACACCAGGACGCCAGGACGCCAGGACGCCAGGACAAGGGTCCACGGGTCGGTGGCGCGCGGCCTGCTCCGGTCCCCTGGCCCCTGGCCCCTGGTCCCCTGGGGCTACCGAGTCACGGGGATTACCGCGGCTCCGCCGCCGCCGCCGGCGCCGCGGTGCCGGCTCCGGGC
>NZ_JBQOUX010000132.1:0-21347 GCF_052216785.1 Streptomyces sp. JW3
ACGCCGAGCGCCACCCCGGCGCCCGCGCCGCCGCGCCCGTCGGCTCGGCCGGCCTCACCCACGCCCCGGCCGTCCCTGACGCCGGTGCACTATCCGCGCCACCGCGCCGCCCCGCAGCACCCGCGTGCCCCGCACGGCGTCATGTCCCCGCTCGTCTTCGTCCTGCTCATCCTGATCCCCGCGCTGGCCGCCGTCGTCGCCCTGCGCCCGCGCTGATCCCTGGAGGCTTCTCTTGCCGGAATGGCTTGTTCTCACCCTCGCGATGCTGGCCGCCTGTGCCGTCGTGGTCGTCATCACCCTCGTCCGGCACCGCCGGGCCGCCGAGGACGAGGACATCACCGAGACCCCCGACGTCATCGAGTACATGACCATGTGGATCGGCGTGGTGTACGCCATCGTCCTGGGTCTGGCCATCGCGGGCGTCTGGGAGGCGCGCAGCGCCGCCCAGGACCACGTGCAGGCGGAGGCGGTGGCACTGCACGAGGTCTCGGAGCGGGTCCGGGTCTATCCGCCCGACGTCCGCGACCGGATTCGGGACGATGTCAATGCCTATGTCGGACACGTCGTCCGGGTCGAGTGGCCGGCCATGGCCGACACCGGGGACGTCACGGAGCGCGGCACCGTGCTGCTCGACCGGCTCCGCGCGGACGTGACCGACTACGAGCCGAAGTCGGACTTCGAGGCCCAGGCCTACCAGCCGCTCCTGGACCAGGTGAGCGCCGCCGACCAGGCCCGCACCTCGCGGGCCGAGTCGACCGGGTCGACCATGCCGGGCGTGGTGTGGTTCGGGCTCATCATCGGCGGTGCCGTCACCATCGGCATGGTCTTCGCCCTCCAGATCCGGCGCACCGCGCGGGAACTGGTGCTGGCCGGGCTGTTCTCGGCGCTGATCGCCTTCCTGCTGTTCCTGATCTGGGACTTCGACGACCCGTACGGGCGGGGTTTCGGCGCGTCGACCGACCCGTACCTGGGGCTCTTCCCCGGCATCATGAGCTGAGGGCGGGCCGGCTCCCCGGGCGGCGGGCGCCCGCGCGGCCGGCTGCCGGGCAGCGGCGGTCGCCGGTGCCCGCCGGCCCGGCGGCAGAGCGGACGGGCAGCGCGCCCCGTGCCCGTCGTCCCCTGGGCGGCCCACACCCTTGCCCCATTCGCGCGACTGCGATCGCGCCCACCCGCGCGCCTTCCTAGCGTTTCGGACATCGAGGTGCAGGTCCGTCGCGAGCGGAACAGGTCCGCAGCTGCTGCTCCTCGGAACCCGGAGGATGCCTCATGCGCGCGATACCCGCCGCCATACCCGTCGCTTCGGCCGCACTGCTGGGCGCCTGTGCCCTCACCTCCTGTGTCCCGGCGGCCGGCGCGGCCGGTGAGGGCACCGTCACGCCGTTCGGTTTCCGCGTCCAGCCCTCCACCATCGCGCCGGGCGGCGAGGTCACGCTGCTCGTCGACCGCGCCGACGGCCGCTGCAAGGGCCCCGCGACGGTCTCCGCCCCGGTGTTCGACCCGGTGACCATTCCGCCCCGGCACACGTCCGCGCGGGCCGTGGTCGACCGGGACGCCAAACCGGGCGCGGTCTACCAGGTGGCGTTCCGGTGCGACGGGGCGGCCGGGACCACCGGCCTGACCATCACCCGCCAGGGACCGAGCCCCTCTCCGCCGCCGCAGCCCCCGCCCACCCTCGTGCCGCCGCCCCCGGAACACCCCGGGCACGGGCAGCACCACGAGCATCCCGACAAGGGCGTGCACGCCGGTGCGGGCGGCACCGTGGCGGGCTTCGACCTCAGGAACATCGGGTTCGGCGCCCTGCTCGTGGCCGGCTCGGTGGGCGCGGCGTACCACTTCTCCCGCCGCCGCACCGGCGAGGACGGCGGCTGACGAAGCGGCCCCCGCGCCACAGCACTTCACCCCGGCTCCCCTCTCAGGGGGAGCCGGGGTGAAGTGCTGTGGCGTGCTGTCCGCGCGGCCCGCAGGGCGCCCGCGGGCCCGCCCCCCGAAGGCGGGGCCCGTACGGGCACCGGGCACACCGGTCAGGCGCGCCGCTCGGCCCGGCGGCGCATCCAGAACAGCCCGCCGCCCGCCACCGCCGCGGCGACCAGCCCGCCGCCGATCGCGATGTCGGTCGGCGTCGCGCCACTGGAGTTGCTGCCGCCGACACCGCCCCGGACACCGCCGATGACGGTGAAGGCGGCCGGCCGGGTCAGCGTCCGGCCCGAGCAGTTGACGGTGATGTCGTACGAGCCGGGGCGGGCGTCGCTGTTGATGGTGGCGACGCCCTTCGAGGTCTCGTTGGCGCCCCGGACCGGCGTCAGATGGGTGGTCGGGAAGGCGCGCGAGGTCATCGTGCCGCCGTCCCGGCAGCCGTCGACGGTGACGGTCATCTGGCCGCCGCGGGCGATGACGCTGGGCAGGGCCACGATGTTGCTCGGCGTGTCCCACGCGACGGCGGCGGGAGCGGCGAGCCCGAGCACCCCGGTAACAACGACGGCGGCGCCTGTGGCCGCCAGGGCACGGGAGTTACGCATGTGATCCTCCGCGGAAGACGCCCCGGGACCCGTCCCCGGTCGATCGGCGAGAAAGCGCCTCCCGGAAAAACCCTCAGTTGGTGCGGCGGCGGCCGCATTTCGGCGCTGGTCCGTCCTGGTGAGCCCGGTCGCCGTGGCGGAACCGCGGCAGCGGATATCACCGCAGGTCACGGACTGTCAGAAATTTCCCGTACCCCGCGCCCCGGATGGCTCACCGGCCGATTGCGGGGCCACCCGTTCGCATCCGCCCCGTCGCCGGTGGGCCGGGCGGCACTTAGCGTTTCGGTATGCGCGACTGACACGGCGACGGCTGTGTCGAGAGGGGATGTCGAATGTCTGCGTCCGAGCTGGCCGAAGAGGAGGAGCGGCACAGGAAGCGCGCTCCGTGGGGAGTCATAGCGCTTGTTCTGCTGACCGGCCTCGCGCTCATCCGGAACGGTTCGGGGGAATTCGACGTGGGCCCGCCCCAGCCGGCGTCGGCCGCGGCGTCGCAGGCCCGGCCCGCGGAGGGCACCGCCCTGCCGAAGGCCGTCGCGCCGCTGCCGTACGCGGTGCCCGACCGGGTGCGGATCCCGGCGATCCAGGTCGACGCGCCGATGATGCCGGTGGGCCTGGACGCGGACGGCTGGGTCGGCGCGCCGCCGCCCGAGGACCCGAACCTGGCCGGCTGGTTCACCGGCGCGGTCTCGCCGGGCGAGAAGGGCACCGCGGTCGTGGTCGGCCATGTCGACAACAAGCAGGGCCCGGCGGTCTTCTACGGACTCGGCGCCCTGAAGCAGGGGAACGAGGTGGAGATCGCCCGCGCGGACGGAAAGACGGCCGAGTTCGAGATCTACGGCATCGAGGTCTTCGAAAAGGACGATTTCCCCGGCGACCGGGTGTACGCCTCCAAGGGAAGTCCGGAATTGCGGGTCATCACCTGCGGCGGCGGATTCTCCAAGCAGAACGGTTACGCGGGGAACGTGGTCGCCTTCGCCCGCCTGACCGGAATTCGCTGAGCGGAATTCCGGCCGGGCGGGCGCGCGGACGTCACAGGTGCTGCCGCCGGGGGACGGTGAGGTGGTACCCGGAGTCCAGCAGGTTCGGGAGATAGGAGCGCAGGGCGCGCACGCTCTGCGAACGGTCGCCCCCGGCGTCGTGCGAGAGCACCACGACGCCGGGGGCGGCGCCGTCCTCGACCCGGTCGACGATGGTGCGGGTGCCGGGGGTGGTCCAGTCCAGGGTGTCGACGGTCCAGGCGAGCGGTTCCATGCCGAGTTCGGCGCCGAGCTGGAAGGCGGCGCGGTTCCACGCCCCGTACGGCGCCCGGAACCAGCGCGGCGGTTCGCCGCAGGCGGCGTCGATGACCTCGGCGGTGCGCTCCATCTCGTGGCGGATCTTCTTGCGGGTCAGGCCGGTCAGCAGCGGGTGGGACCAGGTGTGGTTGCCGACCACGTGGCCGTCGTCGGCCATCCGCACCAGCAGGTCCTTGTTGTCCACCGCCATCTCGCCGCACACGAAGAACATCGCGCGGACCTCGTACTCGGCCAGCGTGTCGAGGATGTCGGGGGTGTAGCGGGGGTCGGGGCCGTCGTCGAAGGTCAGCACCATGGTGCGGCCGCGTCCGGAGATGTTCAGGAGCGGTTCGCGCCGGACCGGGGTGGGGGCGTGCGGGGCGCGGGGCGGGCCGTATCCGGTCAGGGGCCGCAGGCGGTAGGCGGCGGGCTTGAGCGCGCGGCGGGTCTCGGGGCCGGGGACGGGGGCGGTGGGCCGGACCGGGACCGGCGCCTCGCCCGCGAGGGCTCCGAGGACGCCGGCGGTCCCGGCCGCCCCCACCGCGGCGGCGCCGGCGAGCAACGCGCCGCGCCGCGTGAGCAACTGATCCGTCTTCATGACTCATCAGTCGCCCGGCCGCGGGCCGACGCACCAGTACGGCACCGGAGCGGCGGCACGAATCCACCCGCCCGGACCAGCGGCTGCTTCCGATAGCCTCGCCGCGTGACGGAACCGGAACAGCAGCATTCGCATCAGTTCGAGCGGGGCACGGACGGGCCCAAGGTCATCCTCGTCGGCGTGGACGGGTCGGACTCCTCGCTTCGCGCGGCGGCTTACGCCGGGGGCCTGGCCCGGCGGCAGCACGCGCTGCTCGCCGTGGTGTACGTGCAGCCGATGCTGGCGGCCGGGGCGTCGCTGGGGGCGCCGGTCGCGGAGACGACCGACGAGATCGCGGAGGACCTGGTCGCCCACATCCGGGAGGCGACCGAGCGGGTGAAGGGCATATTCGAGGTCCGCTGGGAGTTCCACACGTTCCGCGGCGACCCCTTCAACGGGCTCCGCAAGGCGGCCGACGACCTGAAGGCGGACGCCGTGGTGGTGGGCGCCTCCGAACAGGCCGGCCACCGCCTCGTCGGCTCCGTCGCCATCCGCCTGGTGAAGGCGGGCCGCTGGCCGGTGACGGTGGTGCCCTGACATGGGGGTGCCACCGGGGCGGTGCGGGACGGGCCCGGCCTGTCCTGCTCGCCCATCGTCAGGCCGTCCTGCTCGCCCATCGTCAGGCCGTCCTACTCCCCCATCGTCAGGCCGTCCTGCCCGGCGCCCCGGCTGAGGACCACGCCCCGGACGCGGTCGCGCACGGCGCGCACCTCGGCGCCCTGGGCGAGCGCCCGGTTGAGGTTCACCACCCGGCCCGCGTCCACGTCGAAGACCTGGGGCACGAACTCGGCCCGGGTCACCTCCCAGCGGCCGCCGGGCCGGGCGGGCGGGGCGAAGGTGAAGCGGCCGAGGGTGGACTGGTTGCCGCGCGGATCGGGCACCCCCGCGTCATTGATCATCTCGTCGGCGATCTGGTCGCCCGTCCCGTAGACCACCCAGGTGCCGTTGACCTTCTCGTACGCCTGCGGGACATGGGCGCGGCCGCCGACGATCAGGTCGATCGCGGGCCGCCCGGCGGTCCGGGCCGCGGTGAGCGCGCGGGCCAGCGACCGCTGCCGCTCGTCGGGGGCCTCCTGCCACTCGGTGCCCCAGCGCAGGGAGACGACGACCACGTCGGCGCCCGCCTTCCGGGCGGCCACGGCGTCGGCCGGCACCCGGGCCCGCACGTCGGTGCCGTAGGCGTAGGCGAGGTGGGCGACCGAGGCGCGGCCGGCCCGCAGGACGGTCACGGTGCGGGCCTCCCGCTCGTCGCGCGCGGACCCGGCGTGCCGTACGCCGGCCCCGTCGAGGGCGTCGAGGGTGCGGCGGACACTCGCTCCGCCGTCGTCGGGGCCGTGGTCGGCGGCGGTGGAGCAACCGTCGTAGCCGGTGGCCGCGAGGCCCGCCGCCATCTCGGGCGGGGACTCGGCGGTCTCCAGGTGGCACAGGGCCAGGTCGGCCCGGGAGACGACGGGGGCGATGCCGGCCAGCGTCGGCCGGAAGTCGTACCCGGTGCCGCCGCCGGCGTCGAAGCGGGCCCGCTCGACGACCGAGTCGTGCGGCAGGACGTCACCGGAGGCGACCAGGGTGAAGGCGCCGGTGTCCTTCGGCGGCGGGGCCGGCCGGCCCGGCGACGGCTCCCGGTCGTGGGCCTGGCAGGCCGCGCCCGCGGTGAGGACGGCGGTCAGGGCCAGTGCCACCTGTCGGCTGCGTGTGATCATCCGTTCACCCCGGTGTGGTCCCGCACGGATAAAAGTAGGATTTACACATGAATAGGTAAGGAGTTCCGGAGCCTCTCCCCCGGCTCCGACACGCCCTTTAGCCCGTCCGGCGTGCGCGGACGCCGGACACCGACCGTTCGTCGAACCGTTCGCCGACGCGATCGACCGTCCGCCGCACACCCGTGCGCCCACCCTGTCCCCCGGCCGCCCCCTGCGATGCCATACGGCCATGACGGCCGGAACCACCCTCACCCACGGGACGACGACCGCCGAGCACGAGCTCGCCGCGCTCCAGCGCGAGCACGGCCGGCCGCTGTTCGGGCTGCTGCTGCGGCTGTGCGACGGCGACCGGCAGCGCGCCGAGGACCTCCTCCAGGAGACTTTGGTGCGCGCCTGGCAGCACCCCGAGGCGCTGCGCGCGGGCGACTTCGCCTCCGCCCGGCCCTGGCTGCTCACCGTCGCCCGGCGGCTCGCGATCGACGCCCGGCGGGCCCGGCAGGCCCGGCCGCCCGAGGTCGGCGACGCCGCCCTGGAGAACGCGCCGGTCTGCGCGGACCATGCCGAACGCGCCGCCGCCGCCCTCGACGTACGCGAGGCTGTGAAGACTCTCACCCCGGAACACCGTGACGTCCTGGTGCTCGTGTACTTCCAGGGGGCGAGTGTGGCGGAAGCGGCGACGGCTCTGGGCATACCGGCGGGTACCGTGAAGTCCCGGGCGTTCTACGCGCTGCGCGCCCTGCGCCGGGTGCTACCGGGTTACGCCACCGACCTGCGCTGAAACCGGACGCCGGGTCAAGCCTCCGTAAAGCGCCTTGCCGTGGACCCCCGTTGGGTAATCGGCTGTCCTCATCCGTGTTCCGGACGGGGTCCTCGACAGGGCCCGGGGTGGGGCGACGCACACGCACCGGAGGAAGGGCTGCGAGGGATGCTGCACAGAGGTCACGAGAGCACGGACGGCAGTGGCGGCGACGAACTGGTCGTCCCCATGGCGTGGTTGTACGCCGAGTACGTCGCCGACGAACTGCTGCGCGGCGGGGATCTGATGCCGCCGACGTCCTTCGAGTTCCGCGCCGGGCGCTACGCGCTGGCGCTGACCATCTTCCTGTCCGACACCGACGGCGAGCTGTGCGGCGCCCAGGTGGTCTCCCGGCTGGAGACCTGGCTCTCCTTGACGGCGTACGACCAGCCGTGGCGGGAGTGGGTGCGCGAGCGGCTCACCGAGACCACGGCCGGGGTCCGCCGCCCGGACGCGGACCTGGTGCTGGCCCGGGCGGCGTGGCGGTGGCTCCAGGACACCGAACTGCTCGCCCCGGACCTGAACGCGGTACCGGGCGGCGCCCCGGGCACCGGCGAGGACGAGGGGCCGAAGGTGTGGACCCCGGCGTGGCAGCTGGGGCTGCCGCTGGGGCATCTCGCGATCCACCTGTTCTGAGCCACCGACGCGACCGCCACCGACGCGACCGCCACCGACGGAGCGCGCCGCCCTCCGCCACAACCGCCGCTCGTATCACTCCATGTGGCAGCTCATCAGCAGTCCCTGGTGCGTGGCGGGCCGGGGCGCCGGCCGGACGGCGTATTCGTCCGCACCCGCCTGAGTGTTTCGGCGCCGCGCCGCGTACCGGAGGGGGCACGGTACGCCACCCCCACCGACGGCACGAGGATGCGGCATGAGGTCCCTGGAGAGGCATCGCGACGCGGGCGCCTACGCGCTCGGCGTGCTCGACGAGCGGGACGCGTTCCGCTTCGAGGACCATCTCATGGGGTGCCCGCGCTGCACCGCTACGGTGACCGGGTTCCGGCCGGTGGCCCGGCAGTTGCTGCTGTACCGCCGGGCGACCCCGTCCGCCGTGCACCCCTTCGCCGGGCCGGGGCCGCGGCTGCTGGAGCGGTTGCTGGGCGAGGTGGCGGCGCGCCGGAAGGGGACCCGTCGCCGGCTGTGGTGCAGCGCGGCCGCCGCGCTGCTGTGCGTGGCCGCCGCGCCCGGCGTCGCGCTGCTCGCCGCGCCCGGCGAGGAGGCGGTGCGGGTCGCCGCCACCGACGCGCGGACCGGCGTATGGGCCCGGGTGACCGCCGAGAACCGGCCCTGGGGCAGCGGCGTCGAGATCGAGGTCAAGGACGGGGCGGGGCCCCGGTCCTGCCGGCTCGTCGCCGTCGGCCGGGACGGCTCCGAGGCGACCGTGGCCGGCTGGCACGTGGCCGGGCACGACGCCCGGCCCACCACCGTGCGCGGCGGCGCCGCCCTGCATCCCGGGGAGATCGCCCGCTACGAGGTGCGCACCGACGACGGCCGGCCGTTGGTCTCCCTGCCCGGCGGGTCGTAGGCCGGGTCATTTCAGCAGCCGGGACAGTCTCCGGTCCGCCAGTGGCCTGCCGCCGGTCTGGCAGGTCGGGCAGTACTGGAGGGAGGAGTCGCTGAAGGAGACCTCGCGGACGGTGTCGCCGCACACCGGGCAGGGTTCGCCGGTCCGGCCGTGCACCCGCAGGCCGCTCTTCTTCTCGGCCTTCAGCCGGCCGGCCGCCACACCCCGGGACCGCTCGACCGCCTCGGTGAGCGTGTCCCGCAGCGCCGTGTGGAGCCGGCTCAGCTCCTGCGGGGTGAGCGACGCGGCGAGTTTGAACGGGGACATCCGCGCCGCGTGCAGGATCTCGTCGCTGTAGGCGTTGCCCACCCCGGCGATCAGGCTCTGGTCCCGCAGCGCGCCCTTGAGCTGCCGGCGCTCGCCGTTGAGGAGGGCGGCGAGGCGGGCCTCGTCGAAGTCGTCGGCGAGCGGGTCCGGGCCGAGCCGGGCCACCCCGGGCACCTCGGCCGGGTCCCGGACGACGTACACGGCCAGCCGCTTCTGTGTCCCCGCCTCGGTCAGGTCGAACCCGGCGCCGGTCTCCAGGGCGACGCGCAGCGCCAGGGGTCCCTTGCCGGGGCGGGGCACGCCGTCGGGGAGGCGGTCCTTCCAGTGCAGCCAGCCGGCCCGGGCCAGGTGGGTCACCAGCCGCGGGCCGCCGTCGGTGGCCACGTCGAGGAACTTGCCGTGCCGGTGCACGGCGGCGACGGTGCGGCCCTCCAGGGCGGTGAGCGGCGGGTCGTAGGTCTTCAGGACGCTGATCGCCACCGGCAGGACGCGGACGATCTCGTGGCCGGTGAGGTGCTCGGTCAGGAACTCCCTGAGCGCCTCGACCTCGGGCAGTTCGGGCATGTGTCCAGGGTGCCACCGGGGACCGACAGCGCCACTTAGCGCCTCACGGCGCCGCCCGCTCCCGCACCCGGAACTCCGACCACACGCACTTGCCGCCGCCCCGCGCCTCCACTCCCCAGCCGTCCGCCAGCGTCTCCACCAGCAGCAGGCCCCGCCCACAGATGCCGGACTCGTCCGGCTCGCGGCGGCGCGGCAGGGCGCTGGAGGAGTCCTCGACCTCGATCCGCAGCCGGCGGTCGGCCCCGGTGAGGAACCGCAGGGTGACGACGGCGGCGCCCTCGGTGTGCATCAGCGCGTTGGTGATCAGCTCGTCGGCGACCAGTTCGATCTCGTCGCCGTACTCCCCCGCGCCCCAGGCCCGGACCGCCGCGCGGATCAGATGGCGGGCCTCCGCGAGGGCCTCCGGGTCGCCGGGCGCCACGTGCTGCTGGAACCGGCCGTGGGAGCGCGGGGCCTCCAGGCCGCGGCGGCGCAGCAGGAGCAGCGCCACGTCGTCCTCGCCGCCGCGCTCCTCGGCCTCGCGGATGAGCAGGTCGGCGAGGTCGCGGACGTCCGCGGGCCCGGCGGCGACCGCGGCCGTCAGCGCCTTCATGCCGTCGCCGAGGTCGGTGCCGGGCTGTTCGACCAGGCCGTCGGTGCACAGCACCAGGGTGGCGCCGGGTTCGAGTTCCAGGGTGACGACGGGGCAGTCGAGCCGCCCGAACTCGGCGGACAGCCCGAGCGGCAGCCCGCCGGCCACCGGGACCCGGCGGCAGCTGCCGTCCGGTGCCCGGACCAGCGGGTCGATGTGCCCGGCGCGCACCACCTGGACCACGCCGGTGGTCAGGTCGGCCTCGGCGTACAGGCAGGTGGCGAAGCGGTCGGTGTCCAGTTCGTGCAGGAAGACGGAGGCCCGGGCCATCACGGTGGCGGGGGTGTGCCCTTCGGCGGCGTAGGCGCGCAGCACGATGCGCAGCTGGCCCATGACGGCGGCGGCGTGCGTGTCGTGGCCCTGGACGTCGCCGATGACGGCGCCGACCCGGCCCCCGGGCAGTGGGATCAGGTCGTACCAGTCGCCGCCGATGTCCCGCCCGAGCATGCCGCCGATGGTGGCGGCACGGTAGCGGACGGCGATGTCGCAGCCGGGGACGGAGGGGATGGTGCGCGGCAGCATGGCCTGCTGGAGGCCGGCCGCGAGGTCCATCTCCTGCTCGTAGAGCATGGCCCGTTGCAGGCTCTGGGCGATGCTGCTGCCGAGTGCGACCAGGACGTTGCGGTCCTCCGGCGAGAAGCCGCGGCGGTCGCTGTAGAGCAGGCCGATGGCGCCGACCGGGCGGGCCTGCGCGATCAGCGGCAGATAGGCGGCCGAGGTGATGTCCAGGTGGGTGATGTGCGGCCACAGCACCGGGTACCGCTCGGCGAACTCCTCCGGTGACTCGATGAACCGGGGCCCCAGGGTCCGCACCACCTCGCTCATCGGGTAGGGCTCGTCGATCCGGGTGACCCGGGTGCCGGGCACGAAGCTGTTCTCGGGGCCGTCGGCGACCAGCCGGATGCGGCCCGCCTCCACCAGGCCCATGACCAGGCTGGTGGCGCCCAGCCGGGTGAGTCCGTTGGTGTCCCGCAGCACCTCGATGACGTCGTTCACGGTGCGGGCGTGGGCGAGGGCGGCGGTGGCGGCGTCCACCACGTCGGTCAGCCGGCGGCGGGCCTCGTCGCGGACCGCGCGTTCGCGGTGCGACTCGATCTCGCTCAGTTCCTGGGTGGCGTCCCGCACGATGCCGAAGATCCGGCGCGGGCGGCCGGTGGCGTCGCGCCGGATGCAGCCCTGGGTGTGGGTCCAGCGCAGCCGGCCGTCGCGGCGGCGCAGCCGGAAGTAGGTGCCGTAGTTCTCGCTGCCGTCCTTGATGGCCTGGGCGACCAGTGCGTCCAGCCGGATGCCCTCCGTCCGGGGGACGCGCACGGACAGCGACTCCGGGCGCCCGTCGTACTCCTCCGGGCGCAGGTCGAAGACCTGGTACGCCTGGGCGTCCATGTGGAAGAGGCCGCTCTCCAGGTCCCAGTCGAAGCTGCCCATGCGGTTGAGCGCCAGGATCGGGTCCGGGTGGGCGGGCCAGTCGTCCGGGAGGGACAGCTCACTCGCTCCCCGTTCGGCCATGAGCCAACCTTGCCAGCATTTGTCCGATTCCTCGACTCGTTCGGCCGGCCGGCCGGCGGGTAACCCGTACCCGACACACCGCGAACGAAGGAGTGCCCGGCCGTGGAATGGTTCACCGCACCCGAGTACTGGACCGGCCGGCTGGTCTTCCAGAAGGCGCTGGCCGGGGTGTACCTGGTCGCGTTCCTGACGGCCGCCCGCCAGTTCCGGGCGCTGATCGGCGAGCGCGGCATGCTGCCGGTGCCCCGGTTCGTGGCGCGGGTGCCGTTCCGGCGGGCGCCCAGCCTGTTCCAGTGGCGCTACTCGGACCGGCTCTTCGCCGGCTGCGCCTGGGCGGGCTGCGCGGTGGCGGGGGCGCTGCTGGCGGGGGCGGACGCGCTGCTGCCGCTGTGGGCGGCGATGCTGCTGTGGCTGCTGCCCTGGGCGCTGTACCTGTCGATCGTCAACGTGGGGCAGACCTGGTACGGCTTCGGCTGGGAGTCGCTGCTCCTGGAGACCGGGTTCGTCGCCGTGTTCCTCGGCAACGACGAGGTGGCGCCGCCGGTCGTGGTCCTCTTCCTGCTGCGCTGGCTGCTGTTCCGGGTGGAGTTCGGGGCCGGGCTGATCAAGCTGCGCGGCGACGCGTGCTGGCGGAAGCTGACCTGCCTGGACCACCACCACGAGACCCAGCCGATGCCGGGCCCGCTGAGCTGGTTCTTCCACCACCTGCCCCGCCCGCTGCACCGCGTCGAGGTGGCCGCCAACCACGTCACCCAGCTCGTCGTCCCGTTCCTGCTGTTCACCCCGCAGCCGGTGGCCGCGGCCGCCGCCGCGCTGATGATCGTCACCCAGCTGTGGCTGGTGCTGTCGGGGAACTTCGCCTGGCTGAACTGGCTGACCATCGTGCTGGCCCTGCCGGCCGTCCGCTTCCCCGCCGACGCCCCCGCCCGTCCCGCGGCACCGCTCTGGTACGAGGTGCTGGTCCTGGCGGTGGCCGCGCTGCTGCTGGCGCTCAGCTGCCGCCCGGTCGCCAACATGCTCTCCCGGCACCAGGTGATGAACCGCTCCTTCGACCCGTTGCACCTGGTCAACACCTACGGCGCGTTCGGCAGCGTCAGCCGGGTGCGGTACGAGGTGGTGCTCGAGGGCACCGCCGACGAGGTGCCGCGCGAGGACGGCGACTGGCGGGCGTACGAGTTCAAGGGCAAGCCCGGTGATCCGCGCCGCTGGCCGCGCCAGTTCGCCCCGTACCACCTGCGGCTGGACTGGATGATGTGGTTCGCCGCGCTGTCGCCGGGCTACGCCGGTCCCTGGTTCTCCGCGCTGGTGGAGCGGCTGCTGGAGAACGACCGGGACACGCTGCGGCTGCTGCGCCGCTCCCCGTTCCCGTCAAACGCGCCGCCGCGCCACGTCCGCGCCCGGCTGTTCCGCTACCGGTACACGACCTGGCGGGAGCTACGGGAGACGGGCGCCTGCTGGGAGCGGACGTATGTGCGCGAGTACCTGCCGCCGACCCGGCTGGTTTCCTAGCAGGGCACCGGCGCGGCCCGGGGCAGCAGTCCGTCTCGTTTCAGGTTCCGCCAGAACGCGGCGGGTACCGGCTCGGTGAACCGGTCGGCGCAGTCGTGCACCTCGGCGGCCGAGCGGGCGCCGGCCAGGACGCGGCCGACCGCCGGGTGGGCGGCGCCGAAGGCGAGGGCGGCGGCCCGCAGCGAGGTGCCGTGCCGTTCGGCGACCGCCTTCAGCCGCAGCGCCCGGTCCAGCAGTTCGGCCGGTGCCCGGCCGTAGTCGTAGGCGGCCCCCGGCCCCGGATCGGCCAGCAGACCGGAGTTGAAGATCCCGCCGAGGACGACGGTGGTGGAGCGGGCCGCGGCGGCCGGCAGCAGGTCGTCCAGCGCGCTGTGGTCCAGCAGGGTGTAGCGGCCGGCGCACAGCACCACGTCGACGTCGGTGTCGCGGACGAACCGGGTGAGCATCGCGGTCTGGTTCATGCCGGCGCCGATCGCCCCGACCACACCTTCGCCGCGGAGCCGCTCCAGCGCCGGATAGCCCTCGCGGAACGCCGCTTCGGCGTGGTCGTCGGGGTCGTGCAGGAGGACGAGGTCCACCCGGTCCAGGCCGAGCCGTCGCAGGCTGGCGTCCAGGGTGCGCCGGATGCCGTCGGCGGTGAAGTCCCACACCCTGCGGTGGGTGGCGGGCACCGCGAAACCGTGGGCCAGATCGTCGCCGCCCGCGGCGGCGGGCTCCAGCCTGCGGCCCACCTTCGTGGAGACCGTGTACTCCTCGCGGGGCCGCCCCCGCAGGGCCGCGCCGAGGCGGCGTTCGGACAGGCCGAGGCCGTAGTGCGGGGCGGTGTCGAAGTACCGGATGCCGCGCTCCCAGGCGGCCTCGACCGTCCGGTACGCCTGCTCGTCGGTGACCTCGGTGTAGAGGTTGCCGAGGGCGGCGGTGCCGAGGCCGAGCCCGCCGAGCGGGTTCATGAGCCCGCCGGGCGCGGCCGCAGGCCCTGCATGCCGCCGTCCACCGCGAGCGCGGTGCCGGTGGTGGCGCCGGACAGCGGACTGGCCAGGTAGGCGATGGCGCCGGCCACCTCCTCGGCGCTGACCAGGCGACCGGTGGGCTGGCGGGCCTCCAGGGCGGCCCGTTCGGCGGCCGGGTCGGCGGCCCGGTCCAGCAGCCGGCCGATCCACGGGGTGTCGGCCGTGCCGGGGTTGACGCAGTTGACGCGGATGCCCTCGCGAACGTGGTCGGCGGCCATGGCGAGGGTGAGGGACTGGACGGCGCCCTTGGTGGCGCTGTACAGCACCCGCTGCGGCAGTCCGGCGGTGGCGGCGATGGACGAGGTGTTGACGATCGCCGCGTGCGCGGACCGGCGCAGGTGCGGCAGGGCGGCGCGGGCGAGGCGGACCATGCCGACCACGTTGACGTCCAGCACGCGGTGCCACTCGGCGTCGTCGTTGTCCTCGACGGTGCCCTGGGCGCCGATGCCCGCGTTGTTGACGAGGATGTCGAGTCCGCCGAGTGCGGCGGTGGCGGCGGTGACCGCGGCGCGCACCGAGGCGTCGTCGGTGACGTCGGCGCGGTGCCCGAGGAGGGGTTCGCCGACCGTCGATATGTCGATGTCCAGGACCGCGACGGCCGCGCCGCGCACGCTGAGCAGTTCGGCGGTGGCCCGTCCGATGCCGGAGGCGCCGCCGGTGACCAGCGCCCTGAGTCCGTCGAAGTCGTTCATGCCGTCCGCCCTTCGGTCCGCTCGGCGTCGGCGGCCCAGAAGGCGCCGCCGGGGTAGGTGTACCGGGCGATCGACTCGGGCCGCAGGGCGGCCGAGAAGCCCGGCGCGGTGGGTGCCGCGTAGTGCCCCTCGCGGATCACCACCGGGTCGAGGAAGTGGTCGTGGAGGTGGTCGACGTACTCGACGACCCGGTCCTCGGTGGTGCCGGACAGCGCCACGTAGTCGAACATCGCCAGGTGCTGGACGAGTTCGCACAGGCCCACGCCGCCGGCGTGCGGGCAGACCGGGACGCCGTACTTGGCGGCGAGCAGCAGGATCGCGAGGTTCTCGTTGACGCCGCCGACCCGGGCCGCGTCGATCTGCACGATGTCGACCGCGCCGGCCTGGAGGAGCTGTTTGAACACCACCCGGTTGTGGGCGTGTTCGCCGGTGGCCACCTTCACCGGGGCGACCGCCCGGCGGACGGCGGCGTGGCCCAGTACGTCGTCGGGGCTGGTGGGTTCCTCGATCCAGTAGGGGTCGAACTCGGCGAGCGCGTTGGTCCAGCGGATCGCCTCGGGGACGTCCCAGCGCTGGTTGGCGTCGAGGGCGAGGCGCACGTCCGGGCCGACCGCGGCGCGCGCCACCCGGCAGCGCCGGACGTCGTCGTCGAGGTCGGCGCCGACCTTGAGCTTGATCTGCCGGAAGCCGTCGGCGACCGCCCCGGCGGCGAGCCGGGCGAGCTTGGTGTCGTCGTAGCCGAGCCAGCCCGGGGAGGTGGTGTAGGCGGGGTAGCCGGTGGCCAGCAGGTCTCCGGTGCGCTCGGCGGCGCCCTTGCGGCCCCGGCGCAGCAGGTCCAGGGCCTCGTCGGGGGTGAGCGCGTCGGTGAGGTAGCGGAAGTCGATCTGGGTGGTCAGCCACTCGGGTTCGGCGTCGGCGAGCAGCCGCCACAGCGGCTTGCCGGCGCGTCTGGCCGCCAGGTCCCAGACGGCGTTGACGACGGCCCCGATCGCCATGTGCATCACCCCCTTCTCCGGTCCCAGCCAGCGCAGTTGGCTGTCCGAGGTCAGGTCCCGGTAGAGCGCGCCGGGGTCGGCGCACAGGTCGGCGACGGACCGGCCGAGCACGTGGTGGCGCAGCGCGTGGATCGCGGCGACCTGCACGTCGTTGCCCCGCCCGATGGTGAACGCGAAGCCGTGGCCCGCCGGTTCGGCCGGCCCGTCGGCGCGCAGCACGACGTAGGCGGCCGAGTAGTCGGGGTCCGGGTTCATCGCGTCGGAGCCGTCGAGTTCGCGGGAGGTGGGGAACCGGATGTCATAGGTGTCGACGGCGGCGATACGAGCATCGGTGGCGGGCACGCGGCTCCTCGGGGTGAGTGACGAGTTCCCGCATATTTATCAGACCTATCCGGGAGTCCGGCACCCCTCGACCAGGGGAAATGCCGGGTAGATCCCGTAACGGACGGCAAAGTCATCGGACCATTCATCGGATCCCCGGCCCGCCACGCCGGACCATCCGGCCGATGGCTCCCGCCGGGCCGGTTCGCTCCGCCCGAACGGAAACTTTGCCGGAACATATTGTCAACAATTTCGTTGGCCGTTACGTTGAACCTGGTCCGCGCCTCGTCATCGTCACCGACTCCGGGCGACTCCCCACAGCAGTCAGGAACAGCCATGATCATCGATTGCCACGGCCACTACACCACCGCTCCCGGGGCGCTGGCGGCCTGGCGCGACCGGCAGATCGCCGGACTCGACGACCCCGCGGCCGCGCCCGCCCGCGCCGACCTGTCGATCAGCGACGACGAGCTGCGCGAGAGCATCGAGTCGAACCAGCTCCGCCTCATGGACGAGCGCGGCATCGACCTGACGGTCTTCTCCCCGCGGGCCTCCTTCATGGCACACCATGTAGGCGATTTCAAGACATCGGCCGAGTGGGCGTCGATCTGCAACGAGCTGTGCTTCCGGGTCAGCCGCCTCTACCCGGAGCGGTTCGCCATGGCGGCCATGCTGCCGCAGTCCCCGGGCGTCGACCCGGCCACCTGCCTCCCCGAGCTGACCCGCTGCGTCGAGGAGTACGGCGCCGTCGCGCTCAACCTGAACCCGGACCCCTCCGGCGGGCACTGGACGGCTCCCCCGCTCACCGACCGCACGTGGTACCCGGTCTACGAGAAGATGGCCGAGTACGACATCCCCGCGATGGTGCACGTCAGCACCAGCGTGAACCCCGCGTTCCACACCACCGGCGCGCACTACCTCAACGCCGACACCACGGCGTTCATGCAGCTGGTCCAGGGCGACCTGTTCAAGGACTTCCCCACCCTGAAGCTGGTCATCCCGCACGGCGGCGGCGCGGTCCCCTACCACTGGGGCCGGTTCCGCGGCCTGGCCATGGCGCTGGGCAAGCCGGACCTCGCGGAGCACGTGCTGAACAACGTCTTCTTCGACACCTGTGTCTACCACCAGCCGGGCATCGACCTGCTCCTGGAGGTCGTACCGCCGAAGAACATCCTGTTCGCCTCCGAGATGATCGGCGCGGTCCGCGACATCGACCCGTGCACCGGCTTCCACTTCGACGACACCCGGCGCTACGTCGAGGCGGCCAAGCTGCCCGCCGAGCACCAGTCGGCGATCCAGGAGCACAACACCCGCACCGTCTACCCTCGACTGGACGCCCTGCTCAAGAGCCAGGGCCGCTGATACCCGGGCGGCGGGGGCACGGCCCCGTCCCCCTGCCGCCACCCCGCACCCGTCCCCGTCCCCGTCCGCCCCTTCGTTCCCCATCGCTCCTCATTCCGTTTCCTTCGCGTCGCCGCCCGCCGCCTCCCCCGCGCGCCGGCCCGCAGATCCTCCCCGGCCGTCGTTGCCCGGGGCCGGTGCACAGGACCGCTCAGCGGCCCCGCGGCTCCTCGCCCCCGCCCGCCGGCCCCGCCCCACCCGAACGCTCCCCGGGCCACCGTCCCCGGTCCGGCAGCTTCGCACCGAGCAACCCGGCACCCAGGCACCACAGCCGCACCGGCCGGCCCCGGGACCGCTCGTGAAAGGAACGACCGAAATGCCCGACCTCGCCCCCAAGACCCCCGGCTGGCTCGACTGGTACGCCGGACCTGCCAAGCCCGAGTTCCAGCTCCCGGCCGGGGCCGTCGACGCGCACTGCCACGTCTTCGGACCGCAAGGAGAGTTCCCCTTCGCGCCGGAGCGCAAGTACACCCCCTGCGACGGCGGCAAGGCGGACCTGTTCGCGCTCCGTGACCACCTGGGTGTCTCCCGCAACGTCATCGTGCAGGCCACCTGTCACGGCGCGGACAACTCGGCGATGGTGGACGCGGTCCGCGCGGCCGGCGGCCGGGCCCGCGGCATCGCCACCGTCCGCCCGGACGTCACCGACGCCGAACTGCGCGCGCTGGACGAGGCCGGGGTACGGGGCGTCCGCTTCAACTTCGTGCGCCGCCTGGTCGACACCTCCCCCACGGAGGACCTGCGCACCATCGCGGCGAAGATCGCCCCGCTGGGCTGGCACATCGTGCTCTACTTCGAGGCCGCCGACCTGCCCGACCTGGAGGACTTCTTCGCCTCGCTGCCCGCGCCGCTGGTCATCGACCACATGGGCCGCCCGGACGTGACCAAGCCGGTGGACGGCCCCGAGTTCTCCCGCTTCCTGCGGTTCGTGGACCGGAACGATGTCTGGGTCAAGGTGAGCTGCCCGGAGCGCCTGACCGTCACCGGCCCCGCCGCGCTGGACGGCGAGCGCAACGCCTACACCGACGTCGTGCCGTTCGGCCGCCGCGCGGTCGAGGAGTTCCCGGACCGCGTCCTGTGGGGCACCGACTGGCCGCACCCCAACCTCAAGGACCACATGCCCGACGACGGGCTGCTGGTCGACCACATCCCGCACATCGCTCCCACCCCCGAGCTGCGGCACAAGCTCCTGGTCGGCAACCCGATGCGCCTGTACTGGCCCGAAGAAGCCGTCTGACCACCCCCGTCCCCCATACCGCAAGGGCACCTCGCATGCACCGCGTCAACGCTCTCAACCGGCTGGACAGGCTGCCGGTCTCCAGGTTCCACAAGATGACCCTGCTGGCGGTGTCGTTCGCGTACTTCTTCGAGTTCGCCGACATCAACAGCTTCTCCGTCACCGCGCCCAAGCTGATCAAGCTGTGGGGCGTCACGGTCGACCAGGTCGCCTACGTGACCTCCCTGTCGTTCGTCGGCATGTTCATCGGCTCGATCGTCGCCTCGAACATCGCCGACCGCTGGGGCCGAAAACGCGCCCTGATGCAGACGACCGTCTTCTTCGGCTTCTTCTCGTTCCTCTCGGTGTTCTCCTGGGACCTGGTCTCGCTCGGCGTGTTCCGCGTCCTGACCTCGGCGGGCCTGTCCGCGATGACCGTCGTGGCGGTCATCTACGTCGCCGAGATGTACCCGGCGGCCGTCCGCGGCCGGTACCAGGCGTACGCCATCGTCATCGGCATCTGCGGCACCCCGGTCACCAGCCTGATCGCCAGCCAGGTCGTCCCGCTGACCGACTGGTCCTGGCGGCTGGTCTTCCTGTGGGGCTCGCTGGGCATCCTGCTGGTCTTCTTCACCCGCCACCTCAAGGAGTCGCCGCGCTGGCTGGAGAGCCGGGGCAAGCACGCCGAGGCGGAGCGGGTGCTCGGCGAGATCGAGGCGCTGGTCTCCGCCGAGAAGGGCCCGCTGCCCACGCCGGCCCCGCCGGTGGAGGAGGCCCCGGTCACCAAGGTCCCGCTGAAGCTGCTGCTCCAGAAGAAGTACCTGCTGCCCACCCTGCTGCTCACGGTCGTCTGGGTCACCCAGACCATCGGCTTCTTCGGCTACTCCAGCTGGGCCCCGACCCTGCTGGCCAAGGAGGGCTTCAGCGTCGAGGACTCGGTCTTCTACGTCGCCCTCACCACCGTCGGCGCGCCGCTCGGCTCCTACCTGGCCGCGCTGGTCACCGACCGGTTCGAGCGCAAGTGGTGCCTGGTCGCCTTCGGCACGGTGATCGCGGTCTGCGGCCTGTTCTACGGGCTGACCTTCAACCCGGTGCTCATCATCGTCTTCGGTTTCCTGGTGAACCTCTTCGAGCGCGGCTACACCGCCCTCGGCTACGCCTACTCGCCCGAACTCTTCGACACCCGCAGCCGCTCGCTGGGCACCGGCGTCTCCTACGGCCTCGGCCGGCTCTCCAACGCCGCCGGTCCCCTGGTCGTCGCGGCGCTCTACAACAACCACGGCTACCAGAGCGTGTTCTACTTCATCGCCGGTGCCTGGCTGGTCGGCGCGATCGTCCTCGCGATCTTCGGGCCGCGCACCCGGGCCGCCCGGCAGGCGGCGGCCGCGGCGGCGGCCACGGCGCAGAAGACGCCCGCCTAGAGGGCGCGGTACATGATGTGCAGGCCCACCAGGCCGTGCCGGGGGTGTTCGAAGGCCGCCGGCACGGTGCCGAGGACGGTGAAGCCGAGGGAAGTCCACAGCCGCACCGCCGGGTTGGTCTCCACGACGGCGTTGAACACCATCGCCCGGTAGCCCCGCGCCTTCGCCTCGGCCAGCACGTGCTCGGCGAGGGCGCGGCCGATGCCGCGGCCCGCGTGCTCCGGGTCCACCATGAAGCCCGCGTTGGCGACGCGGGCGGCGGGCCCGCCGTAGTTGGGGGTGAGATAGGCCGAGGCGACGATCGTGCCGGACGCGTCCTCGACGACGTAGACGCGCTTGGCGGGGTTCATCCACAGTCGCCGGGCGTCCTCCTCGGCGGTCTCCGGGTCCCAGGCGTAGGTCTCGCCGGCGGCGACGACGCGGTGCCAGAACGGCCAGACGCGCGGCCAGTCGTCGGCCGTTGCTTCCCTGATCGGCATGGGCGCGAGTCTGGCACGCCCATGCCGGGGGGCACTCGCCCGGGTGCTCAGTCGACGCTGGGCAGGATGTGGGGCTCGGCGAGGTCGTCCTCGTAGCCCGCCAGGCGGATCGGGGCGGACCTGGCCCACACGTCGAGGCTGCCCAGCTCGCCGGGCCGGCGGCCGACCGGCCCGGTGCGTTCCTTCGGGCGTTCCTCGGTCTTCGTCTTCTCCGGTGTCACCGCGCACTCCTTATGTGTCGGGTCACCCGCGGGCCTCGCCGGTCAGTCCGCTGCCGGCGCCTGTGACGCCCGCCGGGGTGTCGGTCAAGAGCAGTTCGGACGCGGTGGCGCCGGTCAGTCGGGACGGACCATGGGTGTGGGTAGGGCCCGTGCTGCTGTTCATCCGCTTCAGACTAACCAAATGAGCGGGGGTCCGCTCTATGGCGCTGCAAACTCCTGGTAATCATCATGCTTCGCCCCGCGCACAGTTGGGCCGGGAGTACTCCGTTTTGTCACATATCGTTCACAAAAAGGGCTCACTCGTTCGGCGTAGTGCGCCGGGGCAGTTCAGCCGGCGTTGGCCACGCCGCAAGGTCGTCATGGTGTGCTGCGGTGCGCAAGGGCCGTATCGCGGGAGATCGCGGAGGACTGACGCGTGGAGCTGCGCAGCGTCGAGGAGCTGATGGACCTGCTGTACGCCTGCCGGGAGGCCGCCGTTCCCGGCGGCGGCCCGGCCGATGCGCACGGCCACGCCCTGCGGACCGCCGCGCTGCTGCGCCGGGGCCGCCCCGCCGACAAGGAGTTGCAGGTCGCCGGGCTGGTGCCGGCCGTGGGCGAGCTGCTGTGGCCCGGCGACCCGGCCGGCCG
>NZ_JBQOUX010000133.1:0-20555 GCF_052216785.1 Streptomyces sp. JW3
GCCCCGCTTCCGGTCGGAAGCGGGGCCGTCGCCATGTCGCGCCGCAGGCTCAGCCGCGCAGCACGCGGCCCTGCTTGTCGGTGCGGTCGTTGCTCGTCAGGAAGATGATCCCGTCGATCAGCGCCCACAGACCGAGGCCGCCGCAGGTGAAGAGCTGGGCGATGCCCACGCCGACCGAGCCGACGTAGAAGCGGCCGATGCCGAGGCTGCCGAGGAAGATCTGGAGGATGCCCGCCACGATCTTGGACTTGTCCGAGTACGGGCGGCCCTTCGGGTCGACGCCGTAGGGAGCCTCGGGGGTGGGGACGGTCATGAGTACTGCTCCTGGGATTTTTCACGAGACACCGGAACGGGGTGTTCCGGCGGCCAGGAGGCACGCCGGTACGCGAGCAGGTCGTCGCATTCCGCAGCCGTGTGTCACGCATCACGCCCGAGCGCGCTTGCAGCAGCGCCGGTCGTCCCCCCTGTGAGCCGTGAGCATAGGGAGACGGGTGAGGCGATGGGGAGTGGCTTCGAACGATCGTTCCCCTACCGTGACCAAATCCCCTCCTACCCCACGACGTTGCGTACGACGGTCCAGGCCACGGCGACGGCGAGGATCACCGCGGGTGTGGTCCGGCCGGGGCGCGGCTGCCAACGCCGGCCGCGCAGCCCCTCCCAGCCCCAGCGGCCGAGCAGGGCCAGCGCGTACGGCGAGGCGAGCAGCAGAAGCCTGTTGTCCGCCCAGGCGGCGGCAAACTGACCGTGCATCAGGTCGTACACCATGCGGGTGCCGCCGCAGGCCGGGCAGAGCCATCCGGTGACGAGCCGGAACGGGCACTGCGGCAGCAGGTGGCCCGGCTCGTGCGGGTCGGTGGTGTAGAGGTACGCGGCGCCGGCCGCCCCCGCCGTGAGGACGGCGAGGGGGGCGACGGCCGCGCGACGTCCCACCACATCAGCCACTGCGCAGCACCCGGCCGTCGGAGTCGGTGGTGTTGTCGCTGGTCAGGATGATGATGCCGTCGATCAGCGCCCAGATGCCGAAGCCGCCGCAGGTGAAGAGCTGGGCGATGCCGATACCCACGTTGCCGATGTAGAACCGGCCGATGCCGAGGGTGCCGAGCAGCAGCTGGAGCACACCGGCGACGATCTTCGACTTGTCCGAGTAGGGGCGGCCGAAACGGTCGTAGCCGTAGGGGGCGTTGGGGTCGCCGGTGTAGAAGCCGCCCGGCGGGGGGTAACCACCCGGCGGCGGGTAGCCGCCCGGCGGGGGCGGGTAGGCGCCGCCCTGCGGGTAGCCCTGCTGGTACCCGGGCTGCTGCTGGTAGCCGGCCTGTTGCTGGTAGCCGGCCTGGTTCGGGTCGCCGGGGTAGGGGCCGGGGCCCGGGTATCCGTAGCCGGGCGGCGGCTGGGGCGGCTGCTGCGGCTGCTGAGGTGGTTGCGGCGGCTGGGGCGGCTGCTGGGGCTGTTCGGACATGGTGCTCTCCCCCGGACGATCCGTGAGTGTGGTGATGTGATCAGCGATCAATGTGCTGGCCGCAGTTATCTTGCAGGAGTCTCGGGTAGCGCGCCAGCCAACCCGGGGCGGAGCCCGCCGGGCCGTGCAGGGCCGGTCCCTGGGTCATCTCCATGGCGAAGTCGTCGGCCAGTTCGAGGATCGTGGGCCGCCCTTCCAGCTCGGCCAGCCAGGCCGGCGGGAGTGCCGTCTCGCCGTGCAGCGCGCCCAGCAGGCCGCCGGTGAGGGCACCGGTGGCGGCCGACGCGCCGGCGTGGTTGACGGCGAGCCGCAGCCCCTGCCGCACGTCCTCGCTCACCAGCGCGCAGTACAGGGCGGCGGCCAGCACCCCCTCCGCCGTCCCGGCGCCGCTGAGTGCGGTCACCCGCGCGGGAGTCGGCAGTCCCTGCCGCACCGCGCCGAGCGCCTGCTGCAACGCGTCCGACACCGGCTGGTGGCCGGGCCGGGCGGCGAGCAGCGCCAGCGCGCGCTGTACGGCGCCGTCCAGGCTGTCGCCGCGGGTCACGCCGTGCACGACCGCGGCGTACGCGCCCGCCGCCAGGCAGCCGGTGGGGTGGCCGTGGGTCTGCGCGGCGCACTCCACGGCGAGCTGGACGACGAGTTGCGGTTCCCAGCCGACGAGCAGGCCGAAGGGCGCGGAGCGGGCGGCGGCCTCGGGGCCGCGTTCGGCGGGGTTCTTCGGTGCGGGCGGGGTGCCCATCGTCGTGTCGCCGAACCCGAGCAGCAGCGAACGGGGCGGGTCCCGGCGGGCGTAGAGCCACTCCTCGCGGGCCAGCCAGCCGTCGTCCTTGCGGCGCTCGTCCGGTCCCCAGTCGTGCTGAGTGGCCAGCCAGCGGCGGTACGCGCGGTGCAGGTCGGTCGGCGGGTGCCAGGCGCCGGTGTCCCGGCGGACCTGGGCGCGGATCAGTCCGTCCACGGAGAACAGGGTGAGCTGGGTGAGGTGGGTGACGGCGCCGCGTCTGCCGTAGGCGGGGGCGAGGTCGGCCGGCCCTTCGGCGCCGTGCGTCTCCCGGATCTCGTCGAGGTCCAGCGCGTCGACGGGTGCGCCCAACGCGTCTCCCACGGCGCTCCCGAGCAGGGCGCCGCGCACCCGGCTCCGGAAGTCCTGCTGCTCGGCACGCCCCCAGACGGCACCGGTCGTCGCGCCCACCCAGGCCTCCCCCGGTCATCGTCTGTACGTACGACGCCCAGCACTGTAATCGAACGGAGACGGTGGGTTCAGGGTGGGAAAGGTGCAGGAGTTTTCACGGTGGCTGTCGGGGCCGCCCGGAGGAAAGCGGTCCCCCAGCGGCAACGGGCCCTCAGCCCCCTTATGCCGTCCCCGGCGTGGAGGGTGCGCGCTCGCGTCTCGCCAGCACGCCGGGTCGGCCAAGCGGCTACCACCGAGTGACCACAACAATCACAGCAGGCGCGGCAGGGGCCGAGGGGACGGCTCCGGGAGGGGGTGTCTGCCGAAAATGGATGACACTTGGGGCTCGAGTGTCATCCATTTTTTTGGGGGGCCACCGGGGGGCAGCCGCCGAGACGGCCCGGCGTGCTGGCGAGGCGCGAGCGCGCAACCGGCACGCCGAGGACAGCTCGAAAGACCTGGGGGCCCGTCGCCTCCGGGCCGCTCGCTCGCTTCTGACCCGTGTTGGAGCGGTCCGGGTCAAGGGTGGGCCGCAGGCCCATCGCCGCAGGCGACGCGAAGCGCCCTTGAGGCGGGCCGTGGAAACACGACACTGACAAGAAGCGAGCGGCCCCGACGGCCACTTGGCGGGCCGGTCGCCTGAAGCGCGTCAGTTTTCCGGGGCGAGTTCCGCCCAGACCGTCTTCGCCGGGTCGCGGACAGTTGCATCGTGAAGTGCCGACCGGCGTACGTCATTTCGGGGGCCGAATTACGGGTCATGCCACCGGCGTGGCCGTCCGTCCCTACCGTGAACAGCAACGACGACGGTACTCAGGGTCACCAGCCGGTTGCCTGTCGTGGTCGTACTGCTGGTACTTGGGGAGGAAAAGTGGAGGACGAAGAGGCCGCGGCCATGCTTCAGGCGGTCGGTCGGCAGGTCAAGCTGTGGCGTGAGGCCGCGGGGATGACGCAGTCGGAACTCGGGCCCGCGATCGGGTACAGCGAGGAGATGGTGTCGTCCGTGGAGCGGGGGCGCCGCGCCCCCAAGCCGGACTTCCTCGACAACTCGGATGTCGTCCTCAACGCGGGCGGCAAGCTCTCCGCCATGAAGGAGGACGTGGAGAAGGCCCACTACCCCAAAAAGGTGCGGGACCTCGCCAAGGTGGAGGCGGAGGCCGTCGACCTGGGCGCGTACGAGGGGCTGCAACTGCACGGGATGTTGCAGACGGAGGAGTACGCCCGCGCGTTGTACGCGATGCGGCGGCCCGCCCTCACGGAGGAGGAGATCGAACGGCACGTCGCGGCGCGCATGGCTCGGAAGTCCTTTCTCGATCATGTGCCTCACTGCATGTTCACCTTCATCCAGGACGAGGTGACCCTGCGCAGGCCGATCGGGGGCAAACTGGTGATGCGGCGACAGCTCGAACACCTGCTGGACGTCGGGCAGATGCGACACGTCACGATGCAGGTGGCGCCGACCGACCAGGAGGAGCACGCGGGGATGGCCGGCTCGTTCCAAGTGCTGAAACTCCGAGGCGGCAAGACTGTCGGACACTCGGAAGGACAGCTGTACAGCCGTCTTATCACTGATCCGCGCGAGGTCCAGAAACTCGAAATGCGCTATGGAATGATCCGGGCGCAGGCGCTCACACCTCGTGAGTCGCTGGCGTTCATCAAAAAAGTCTTGGGAGAGATGACATGAGCTCCGCGCTGAAGTGGATCAAGAGCAGCTACAGCAGCAACGACGGCCCCCAGTGCGTCGAGGTCGCCATATCCCCCACCGATCCAGGCACCACCGTCCACGTCCGCGACTCCAAGACCAGGGACGGCGCCCGCCTCGCCATCACGAACAGCGCCTGGACCGACTTCCTGACCTTCACCTCGCAGCACTGAGCGGAGACGCCCCATGTCACCGACGCTGAAGTGGTTCAAGAGCAGCTACAGCAGCAACGACGGTCCCGAGTGCGTCGAGGTCGCCATATCCGCCGCCGCCCCCGGCACCACCGTCCACGTCCGCGACTCCAAGGACACCTCTCGTCCCCATCTGTCCTTCACGGACGCCACCTGGGCGTCGTTCGCGGGCACGATCGCGTCGCCCTGCCGACCGGTCTAGTTCATGATCCGTTAGCGCGTTGACCGTCAGGGCACCGGAGAGTTCCGGCCATGATGCATTCGACACGTGTCAGGGCCGCCTACGCCCTGACGGCCGCCGCACTGTTCACCGGGATCGCCGCCCCCGCCGCCTCGGCCGTACCGCAGGGGCACAGCTCGCGGGAGATACCCTTCACCGCCGCCGAGGTCACCGCGCAGGACGACGGGTCCTACCAGGTCACCTGGAAGGCGCCGGGCGTGCGGAAGGTGGCCGTCAAGGTGAACGGGCGGACCGTCGCCGCCGGTGGCGCGACGGGGTCCGTCGTCGTCAAGGGACTGCGCGCCGCCGACCGGCAGTGGTTCGACCTGGTGCCCGAGCGCGGTGGCAAGCTGCACCTCGCCGACCGGCTGATCCAGCTCGACGGGGCGGTCAACTTCCGGGACGCGGGCGGGTACCGGACCGCCGACGGCCAGTGGGTCAAGATGGGCGTCGTCTACCGCTCCGACGCCTGGGACAAGCTCACCGACGCCGACCTGGCCAAGCTGCGGCGGCTCGGCATCGACACCGACTACGACCTGCGAATGACCTCCGAGCGGACCGCCGCGCCGGACCGGCTGCCCACCGGCGTCACCTATGTCTCCGCCAACGTCAGCGGGGACGCGAACGGCGGCGGGTACGAGATGCCGACCACCGCCGCGGGCGCCGCGCAGATGATGATCGACGGCGAGAAGTCGATGGTCAGCGGCGACACCGCGAAGGCCGCGTACAGCACCGTGTTCGGCGGGATCGCGGCCGACGCCGAGGGCTCGGTCTACCACTGCACCGCCGGCAAGGACCGCACCGGCTGGGCCAGTGCCGCGCTGCTCACGGCGCTCGGTGTGGACCGGGCGACGGTGATGGCGGACTACCTCGCCTCCAACGACTACCGGGCCGAGGCCAACGCCGCCGCGCTCGCCGCGCTGCCCGCCGCGCAGGCCGCCGTCTACAAGCCGATGCTGGACGTCCGCGCCGAGTACCTGAACTCCGGGTTCGAGGAGGTCGAGGACGCGTACGGGTCGTTCGCCGCGTACGAGAAGCAGGCGCTGGGGCTGGACGGCAAGGAACTGCGGCATCTGAAGTCCGAACTGCTGGTCGGCTGAGGGCTGTTCAGGGTGGGACTTGTGGGGAAAGGGTGGTGACATGGCCACCACCACGACCTCACGCGCGTTGCCGCTCGCCGCGACCGTCCTCACCGGGACCGTCGCCCTCTACATGGCGCTCGTCGCCTTCGGCAACATCACCGACTTCGGCACCAATCAGCAGTTCGTCCGGCATGTGCTCGCCATGGACACCACGTTCAAGGACGACGACCTGATGTGGCGGGCGATCACCACCCGGTGGATACAGGACGCCGTGTACGTGGTCGTCATCGTCTGGGAGACGGTCGCCGCGCTGGTCCTGGTCTACGGGACCTGGCTGTGGGCGCGGCGCGATCACGTACGGGGGCGGCGGATCTCGACGTACGGGCTGCTGATGGTGATGCTGCTGTTCGGAGCCGGGTTCATCGGCGTCGGCGGGGAGTGGTTCGCCATGTGGCAGTCCGGGGACTGGAACGGGCTGGACGCCGCCACCCGGGTCTTCCTGCTCACCGGCATCGTGCTGCTCGTCGACCACTTCGCGGGCGGCGAGGCTACCTGACCACGGTGACCGTCGTCCCCGCCGTGCCGAACTTCCACAGCGCGGCCCCGTCCGCCTTGTGCAGCCGCACCCCGCCGGTCTTCGCGCCGGACTCGGCCGGCGGGGGCGAGGAGCCGTCCACCGCGTTGGAGAAGCCGACGGATATGCCCTCCGCGAGGGCGAAGTAGACGATGTGCTCGACCTCGACGCCGTCCGAGCCGGTCGTCGCCTCGGTGCGGGTGCCGATGGTGTACGCGCCGGGGTCGGGGCTGACCGTGCCGGGCCAGACGGTGAAGGTGCGCCGGGTGGCGTCGCTGGCGTCGACCAGCCAGACCCGTTTCTGGCCGAGGGAGTAGACGATGCGGCGGCCGGTGCCGGAGCCGTCCGGCACCGCGGGGGCCTCCGACTCCTCGGCGGAGGGCTTCGCGTCCGCCGGGGCGGAGGCCGAGGCGGTGGGCCGGGCGGCCGCCGTGACGGTCGGGTGCGGCCCGTTGTCCGCCTGTACGGCCAGGGCGGCCACCGCCACGACCGCGCCCGCGGTCAGACCGGTGACCCAGGCCCACGAAGGCAGTCGGGCAGGCACGGGCACACATCTCCTCAGCTACAGGAACCCCGTCATATCAGGGTCGGATCATCGTACTGTGAGCGTCCTGTCCGGTGGACCGGGCATGGAGCTCAGGGGGCGGCGTCCGGCGGTGGGCGGGTGGTGACCCCCGGCAGCCGGCGGCCGCCGTGCACCACCGCGTGCGAGAGGTCGGCGAGGTCGACGCCCTCCACATGGGCATGGGCCCGCAGCAGCGCCAGCGCCTGGTCGGTGGTGAGCGCGTGCCGATAGCTGATCATGCCGACGGCCTGGTGGATCACCGCGTCCAGCGGCAGCAGCCAGGTCTCGGCCAGCGCGTCGTCGGCGGGCGTGGGCACGGACAGCAGCAGCAGTTCGGCGGCGTGCGCGTGGATGCCGGCGACGCGCAGGTCCGCGGCGGACAGCGGGCCGGGCCGGTCGTCGTAGAGGGAGAGGACGAGACCGGCCCGGGAACCGGTGCGGTCCCCGTTGACCACCGGGTACGCGAAGACCGCCCGGATGCCCTTGGCGCGGGCCTGCCCGGCGTAGACGGTCCACGCCCGGACGTCGTCGCGGCCGTCGAGGTCGGGGACGAGGACCGGTTCCGCCCGCTCCAGCGCCTGGACGCATGGCCCCTCCCCCAGGTTGACCTGGAGGGTCTCGCCGCACTCGGCCAGCGTCCCCTCGGCGGCGAGGCAGGCCCGGCGGCCCAGCGAGGCGTCCGCGGCCAGGGTCAGCCCCACCGCGTACGGCCGGCTCAGGGTGTCCCGGCACGCCTGGGCGATGGCCCTCGCGGGCGAGGAATGACCGACATATTGGGAGGCGAGGACGACCGCCTCCACCCGGCGGGCGGTCATGCGGGCCCTCCCCCGGTACGACGGGACGGGCGGGCTGCGGAGGACGGCATGCGGGTACGCCAACGGGACAGAAGCATGGGGAGTCGCCGATCCTGGCACTCGCCGCCGATGCTGCCCGGGTCGGAAGCCAATGTCAGCTTGGAGAGAAGCCGGTCTTCCTGTCGCCGGAGGGCAGTCTGTCTCTTCCACGCTACGCCCCTCACACCGTCCGGAGCGGTCCGCTCCCCGGTCCGGCCGCATCTGGTCCTAGACTCGGGTTCGTGTCACGGAACCCGGTGGTGCGGGAGGTGACGGACCGTGGTCTCCAGAGGTGACCTGGCCTCCGTACTGCTGACCCTGAACGACCCGCCCGATGACAGGAACCTGATCGGCGCCGACCCGGTGGCCTGTGCGCGGGTGCTCGGCGTGGACGGGGTCGCCGTCTCCGCGCTGCTCGGCAACGGAACCGCCGAACTGGTGTGGGCCACTCCCGGAGCCAGCACCGAACTGGAGGACCTCCAGTACACGCTCGGCGAGGGGCCGGGGCCCGAGACGGCCCGGTCCGGCACGGCCCTGCTGGCACCGGACCTGACCGAGGTGCCGGCCGGCCGGTGGCCGATGCTGCTGCCCCGGGCGCTGGCCGCCGGGGTCCGGGCGGTGTTCTGCCTGCCGCTGCTGGTCGGCGGTGCCTGCATCGGCACCTTCACGCTCCAGCGGGCGGCGGCCGGGCCGCTGACCGAGGACGACCTGCCCGACGCGTGGATCCTGGCGCACGCGCTGACCGCCCTGCTGGTGCACGGCACGGACCGGTGGGCGCCGTTCACCGCCGGTGAGGGCGCCGACCTGTACCGGGCGGCCGTGCACCAGGCCGCGGGCATGATCAGCGTGCAGGCCGGCGTCGGCCTGGCCGAGGCGCTGGCCCTGCTGCGGGCGCACGCCTTCGCGCAGGACCGGCCGCTGGCGCGGGTCGCCGAGGACGTGGTGGCCCGGCGGGTGCACTTTCGCAATGATGGGGACCTGCCGGGCGAGTCCGGCCGGCGGAGGGACTGAGGCCACATGACTCGTGAGGAACGGCTGCTGGCGGCCGTCATCGACGCGGTCGACACACTCGTCGACGACTTCGACCTGATCGACTTCCTGCACACGCTGTGCGACCGCTGCACCGAACTGCTGGACGTCTCGGCCGTCGGCGTCATGCTGGCGGACCCGGGTGGCGCACTGCACCTGATCGCCGCCTCCGACGAGCACACCCGGCTGCTGGAACTCTTCGCCCTCCAGCACGACCAGGGGCCCTGCGTGGACTGCTACGCGGACGGCGCGGCCCGGCTCAACATCCGCCTCGGCTCCGCCACCGAGGCCGAACGGTATCCGCTGTTCGCCGCGCAGGCCCGGCGGGCCGGTTTCGCCGCCAGCCACGCGCTGCCGATGCGGCTGCGCGAGCGGACCATCGGCGCGCTGAACCTGTTCGACGCCCAGGACAAGGACATCGACGCGCCCGACGCGCGGGTGGCGCAGGCGCTGGCGGACGTGTCCACCATCGCCATCCTCCAGCACCGCACCGTCGTGCACGGCAACCGGGAGCGCGCCCAGCTCCAGGCCGCCCTGTCCAGCCGTATCGTCATAGAGCAGGCCAAGGGCATCCTCGCCGAACGCTGGCACACCGACGTGGACGACGCCTTCGACGCCCTGCGCCGGTACGCCCGCGTCCGGCAGCTCGGTCTGTCCGCGGTGTGTCGCAGCCTCGTGGAGCGGGAACTCGACAGCGACGAGCTGCGCCGGCCCTGACCACCTGCCCCAAGGGGGCACGCCGTGCACGACCACGATGGCAACGACGCCGAGGACGAGGCCCACATCGGGCTCTGGAGACACCTCGCCGGGTCCGGTGACGCCACCGCGGACGTCACCCTGGGCTCCGCCTGCGCCGCCTGCGCGAGCGACCTCGGGGTGGACTGCGTCGGGGTGGTGCTGATCTCCCCCGGGGAACTGCGGATGCTGGGCCACGCCACCGACCAGCGCGCCCGGCACCTGGAGAACGCCCAGCTGGTCGGCGGCGAGGGACCCTGCACCGAGGCGTTCGTCCGGGGCGAACTCGTCGAGGTGCCGGATCTGCGCGAGGTGCCCGAGGACCAGTGGTCGCTCTTCACCCGGGTCGCCGACGAGCAGCGGCTGCGCGCGGTCGCCGCGTTCCCGCTGGCCGTCGGACCGCTGCGGCTCGGCGCCCTCGACCTCTTCATGGCCGCCCCCGGCCCCTTCACCGAGCGGCAGCGCGACCGGGGCCGCGGCTACGCCCGGATCGCCGCCCTGCTCGCCCTCGACGCCCACCCGGCGCTGCTGACCGCCGAGGACCGGCGGGCCAGGCCCGGACCGCAGGGCTATCCGCCCAGCGTCCACCTGGCCGCCGGCATCCTCGCCGAGAAGGACGGGCTGACCCCCGACGACGCCCTGGCCCGGATGCGCGCGCACGCCTTCGGCAACGACCAGCCGCTGCTGCGGACCGCGGACCAGGTGATCAGCGACCGGGCGCTGGACTGACCCTCAGTCCAGTACCGGCAGCAGCTCGGGCAGGTGCCCGTCCGACGCCGACGCCGCCCGCCGCCGCTCCTCGGGCACGTCGCCGTAGAGCGTGGTGCGGGGCTTGGCGGGGCGGCCGGCCGCGTCGGCGACCGCGATCAGGTCCTTGACGGACTTGTAGGAGCCGTAGGAGGAGCCCGCCATCCGGGAGATGGTCTCCTCCATGAGCGTGCCGCCGAGGTCGTTCGCGCCGGAGCGGAGCATCTCCGCGGCGCCCTCGGTGCCGAGCTTCACCCAGCTGGTCTGGATGTTCGGCACCCAGGGGTGCAGGAGGAGGCGGGCCATCGCGGTGACGGCGCGGTTGTCGCGCAGGGACGGGCCGGGGCGGGCGATGCCGGCCAGGTAGACGGGGGCGTTGGTGTGGATGAAGGGGAGGGTGACGAACTCCGTGAAGCCGCCGGTGCGCTGCTGGATGCCGGCCAGGGTGCGCAGGTGGCCGAGCCAGTGCCGGGGCTGGTCGACGTGGCCGTACATCATGGTCGAGGAGGAGCGGATGCCCAGTTCGTGGGCGGTCTCGATGACCTCGATCCAGGTGGCGGCGGGGAGTTTGCCCTTGGTGAGGATCCAGCGGACCTCGTCGTCGAGGATCTCGGCGGCGGTGCCGGGGATGGAGTCCAGGCCCGCTTCCTTGGCGGCCGTCAGCCACTCGCGGACGGACAGGCCGGTGCGGGTGGCGCCGTTGACGACCTCCATCGGGGAGAAGGCGTGCACGTGCATGCCGGGGACGCGTTCCTTGACCGCCCGCGCGATGTCGAAGTACGCCGTGCCCGGCAGGTCCGGGTGGATGCCGCCCTGCATGCAGACCTCGACCGCGCCGACCTCCCACGCCTGCTGGGCGCGGTCGGCGACCTGGTCCAGGGAGAGGGTGTAGGCGTCGGCGTCGGTGCGGCGCTGCGCGAAGGCGCAGAAACGGCAGCCGGTGTAGCAGACGTTGGTGAAGTTGATGTTGCGGGTGACGATGTACGTCACGTCGTCGCCGACGGCCGACTTGCGGACGTCGTCCGCGATCCGGGTGAGGGCGTCCAGCGCCGGGCCGTCCGCGTGCAGCAGGGCGAGCGCCTCGGCGTCGGTGAGCCTGGTGGGGTCGGCGGCGGCGGTGGTGAGGGCGGCGCGTACGTCGGTGTCGATGCGCTCGGGGGCCATGCCGGGGGCGGCTGCCTCGCGCAGGGCGGACCAGTCGCCGTAGACCTCGTCGAAGTCGTCGCGGCGGTCGCCGGTGCGGCCCTCGGTGTCGATGGTGCGGTGCAGGTCGGTGCGGCCGGTGGCGGTGAACACCTCGTCGGGTTCCTGCCAGGGCCGGCCCTCGACGGTGGCGTCCTCGCGGGCCAGGCCGGTCTCCGGGTCGGCGAGGGCGCGGACGTGCGGGAGCAGCCGGGGGTCGAGCCAGGGCTCGCCGCGCCGGACGAACTCCGGGTAGACGCAGAGACGTTCCCGCAGCTCGAACCCGGCCGCCCGGGACTTCTCCGCCAGCTCCTCGATCTGCGGCCAGGGGCGCTCGGGGTTGACGTGGTCGATGGTGAGCGGGGAGACGCCGCCCCAGTCGTCGATACCCGCGCCGATGAGGCGTTCGTACTCGCTGTCCACCAGGTTGGGCGGGGCCTGGAGGTTGGCGGCCGGGCCCATGATGTGCCGGGCGACGGCCACGGCGGCGACCAGTTCGTCCAGTTCCGCGTCCGGCATGGAGCGCATCGCGGTGTCCGGCTTGGCGCGGAAGTTCTGGATGATCAGTTCCTGGACGCCGTGGTAGGCCCGGGAGACCTTGCGCAGCGCGAAGAGGGACTCGGCGCGCTCCTCGTAGGTCTCGCCGATGCCGAGGAGCAGGCCCGAGGTGAAGGGGACGGAGGAGCGGCCGGCGTCCTCCAGGACCCGCAGCCGGACGGCGGGTTCCTTGTCCGGGGAGCCGTAGTGGGGGCCGCCGGGCTCCGACCACAGGCGGGTCGCGGTGGTCTCCAGCATCATGCCCATGCTCGGCGCGACGGGCTTCAGGCGCTGGAAGTCGGTCCAGGTCAGGACGCCCGGGTTGAGGTGCGGGAGGAGACCGGTCTCCTCCAGGATGCGGATCGAGATGGCGCGGACGTAGGCGATGGTGTCGTCGTAGCCGTGCGCGTCGAGCCACTCGCGGGCCTCGGGCCAGCGGTCCTCCGGCTTGTCGCCGAGGGTGATGAGGGCTTCCTTGCAGCCGAGGGCGGCGCCCTTGCGGGCGATGTCCAGCACCTCGTCCGGGGACATGAACATGCCGTGGCCGTCGCGGCGCAGCTTGCCGGGGACGGTGACGAAGGTGCAGTAGTGGCACTTGTCCCGGCACAGCCGGGTGAGGGGGATGAAGACGCTCTTCGAGTACGTGATGACGCCGGGGCGCCCGGCGGCCGCGAGGCCCGCGTCGCGGACCCGGGCGGCGGACGCGGTGAGGTCGGCCAGGTGCTCGCCGCGGGCCTGGAGGAGGACGGCGGCCTCGGAGACGTCCAGGGCGACGCCGGTTCGAGCGCGTTTCAGGGCGCGCCGCAGGGAGGTCTCGGTGGGGCCGGGTCCAGGGGTCGCGGGAGTCGTCATTCTTCGAGGATACGAGCGTGGTGATCAGGGGGGTTGCGGTGGTTTGGCGGGTGCGGGTGCGTCGGGGCTGGTCGCGCAGTTCCCCGCGCCCCTAGGTTGGCTTGCTTCCCGGCGATTGATTGCCTTGCCGTTCTGCTCAGTTCACCGGTTGATTGGAGCGTTGGGCTCATGGGTGAAGACATCGGTAGACGTGCCGTGTTCGTGACGGGGGCCGCCGCCGCGCTTACGCTCACCGCCGTGAGCTTCGCGTCGGCCGCCGAGGGCGAACGGACCAGGACGATCCGGGGCACGCTGCCCACCGGGTCGCCGGACTTCGTGTACGTGCCGGTGGAAGTGCCGGACGGGGTGCGGGAGTTCCGGGTCTCCTACAGCTACGACAGACCCGCCGTGCCGGCCGGCACCGCGGGCAACGCGCTCGACATCGGCCTGTTCGACGAGCGCGGCACCGAGCTGGGCGGCCGGGGTTTCAGGGGCTGGTCGGGCGGGGCGCGCACCGAGTTCTTCGTCCGGGCGGACGAGGCGACGCCGGGATACCTCCCCGGGCCGGTGCGGGCGGGGACCTGGTACATCGCGCTCGGCCCGTACACGGTGGCGCCGCAGGGGCTGGCGTACGAGCTCACGGTGACGCTGGGGTACGGCGAGCCGGGCGCGGCCGCGGCGCCGGTGTATCCGCCGGAGCGGGCCAAGGGGCGGGGGCGGGCCTGGTACCGGGGGGACTGCCATCTGCACTCCTGGTACTCCGACGGGCGGCGCACCCCGGCCGAGATCGCGGCGCTGGCGCGGGCGGCGGGGCTGGACTTCATCAACTCCTCCGAGCACAACACGCACGCCGCGCACGCCCACTGGGCCGAGGTCGCCGGGGAGGACCTGCTGGTCATGGTCGGTGAGGAGGTGACGACCCGGAACGGGCACGTGGTGGCGCTGGGTACGGACCCGGGGACCTTCGTGGACTGGCGCTACCGGGCCCGGGACAACCGGTTCGGGCGGTTCGCCCGGCAGATCCGGCGGGCCGGGGGGCTGGTCGTGCCGGCCCATCCGCACGCCACCTGCATCGGCTGCAACTGGAAGTTCGGCTTCGCCGAGGCGGACGCGGTGGAGGTGTGGAACGGGCCCTGGACCCCGGACGACGAGGTGGCGCTGGCCGACTGGGACGGCATGCTGGTGGCGTCGGTGCGGGAGGGGCGGGACGGGCGGGACGAGCGGGACGGGCGGGGCTGGATTCCGGCGATGGGCAGCAGCGACGCGCACCGCGATCCGGACGTGATCGGGTTGCCGCAGACCGTCGTCCTCGCCGACGACCTGACCCGGCGCGCGATCCAGGACGGCATCCGGGCCGGGCGGTCCTACGTCGCCGAGTCCGCGCGGCTCACCCTGGCGTTCACCGCGGCGGGCGGGCGCGGGGAGCACGCCGGGATCGGGGAGCGGCTCGCGGTGGCCGACGACACCCCGGTCACCGTGCGGCTGGCGGTGACCGGCGCGCCGCGCTGCACCGTCCGGTTCGTCACCGACCAGGGCGTGCTGCACACCGGCGGCCCGCTGCCGGTGTCCGGCGAGGGCGTGGTGGAGTGGCGGACCACCGCCTCGTACGCGGCGTACGTCCGGGCGGAGGTACGGCACGAGGTGGCGGCGGGAGCGCTGCCGGGGGCGCTGGCGGCGTTCACCAACCCGGTGTTCCTGGGCCGCCGTTAGCGGGCTTCCGGCGGATCCCCGGGCCCGGCCATCCGCCGTTAGCGGGCTTCCGGCGGATCCCCGGGCCCCGCCAGGTCCGCGACCACCGCGAAGTGGTCCGAGGGCCAGACGCCGTCCACCGGGCCGTCGCCCGCCCGGCGCACCGCGCGGACCCGGCCGAGGCCGCCGGGGCCGGGCGGGCCGGGGCGGATGTAGTCGACGCGGTTCGGCGGACCGTCGCCGCCGACGTACGGGTTGGCCGGGTCCCAGGTGGCGGACGGGGCGGCCGGGTCGGCCAGGTCCCAGGCGTCCGGGTAGCCGCGGTCGGCGAGCAGCCGGATCTCGTCGGTGCCGGGGCCGGCGTTGAAGTCGCCGGTGAGCACGCCGGGGTGAGCGGTGCCGCGCCGGTGCCGGTCGAGGAAGCCGGTGACGGCGGTGACCTGGCGGCGGCGGACCGCCGCGGCGGACGGCGCCGAGGTCAGGTGGGCGGTGCAGAACGGGACCAGGTGGCCGGGCGCGTCCAGACCGGCGTACAGCGCGACCCGCCCGTCGTCGAGCTCGGCCGGCGCCGGCAGCCGCAGCGCCGCCCGCTCCACCACCGGCCAGCGGCTGAGCACCGCGGTGCCGATGACCACCGCCTCGGAGCCGATCCGCCGCTGCCAGCGCTCCGGCGCGCCGTACGCCGCCCAGGTCCAGTGCAGGCCGAGTTCGCCGGCCAGCCACTCGGCGAGGTTGCCGCCGTCGTCCGACGCCCAGACCTCCTGGAGGCCCACCACGTCGGGGCCGAGGTCCCGCAGTACGGCCAGCACCGCCTTCTGCCGCTCCGCCCAGGGCCCGAACCGCCACCACAGATTCCAGGTCACGACCCGCACGACCGCACCACCCGTCTCTCCCGCGTCCCCGCGTCCCGGCCTTCCCGCGTCTTCGCGTATCTCCACGGGAACCTTCCCCGAGGCTTCCCGGCGAACATGACGAACGGGCGACGTACCGGAGACGGACCGTCCGCCGGCTCCGGTGGCGCACCGGCCGTTTGGGGAGACCGTGTGAGGGCTCTGTGCCACGCCGTACCTGCGGCGCCGATCCGCGCGTCCCCCGGCTGACGGGGACGGTACGGACAGGGCAGACTGACAGGGTTGCTCGGGATATCTAGGGGGACTGGATGGACGGTGAGCCGCGAACGCCGGGGCAGCGGGCCGCCCTGCGGTTCGGCGTGCTCGGTCCGGTACGCGCCTGGCGCGGCGACGAACCGCTGGCCACCGGCTCGCCCATGCAACGCGCCCTGCTCGCCGCCCTGTTGCTGCGCGAGGGCCGCACGGCGACCGCGGCGGAGCTGATCGACGCCCTGTGGGGCGAGGAGCCGCCGCCCCGGGCGCTGGCGGCGGTCCGCACCTACGCGTCCCGGCTGCGCAAGGTGCTCGGCGAGGGGGTGCTGGTCAGCGAGTCCGGCGGGTACGCCGTGCCCGGACTGGCCGGCGGGGCGCTGGACCTCACCGACGTACAGGACGCGGCCGCGGCCGCGGAGAAGGCGCGCGCCGCCGGTGATCCGGGCCGGGCCCGGGAACTGCTGCGCGGCGCGCTGGCCCGGTGGGACGGCGAGGCGCTGGCCGGCGTACCCGGGCCGTACGCGCAGGGGCAGCGGGTGCGCCTTGAGGAGTGGCGGCTGCAACTCCTGGAGACCCGGCTCGACCTGGACCTGGCGCGGGGCTGCCACGCGGAGGCCGTCTCCGAACTGACCGCGCTCACCGCCGCGCACCCGCTGCGCGAGCGGCTGCGCGAACTGCTGATGCTGGCGCTGTACCGCAGCGGACGGCAGGCCGAGGCGCTCGCCGTGTACGCCGACACCCGGCTGCTGCTGGCCCGGGAGCTGGGCGTGGACCCGCGCGGGCAACTCCAGGAGCTCCAGCGGCGGGTGCTGCGCGCCGACCCGGCCCTCGCGGAGCCCGCCGGGCCGGTCGAGCGGCCCGCGCCGGCCCCCGTCCGCCCGGCTCAACTTCCGGCGACCGTCCCGGACTTCACCGGACGGGCCGCGTTCGTCAGAGAACTCAGCGAGGTACTGGGCTCGGCGGCGGGTGGCGCGGGCCGGGTGATGGCGCTGTCCGCGGTCGCCGGGATCGGCGGCGTCGGCAAGACGACGCTCGCGGTGCACGTCGCCCACCAGGCCAGGGCCGCCTTCCCGGACGGGCAGCTCTACGTCGACCTGCAGGGCGCCGGGACCCGGCCGGCCGAACCGGAGACGGTGCTGGGCGCGTTCCTGCGGGCGCTGGGCACCGCCGACTCGGCCGTTCCCGACTCGCTCGAGGAGCGGGCCGCGCTGTACCGCTCGGTGCTGGACGGCCGCCGGGTGCTGGTGCTGCTGGACAACGCCCGGGACGCCGCCCAGGTCCGTCCGCTGCTGCCGGGCGCGGCGGGCTGCGCGGCGCTGGTCACGTCCCGGGTGCGGATGGCGGGGCTGGCCGGGGCCCATCTGGTCGACCTGGACGTCATGTCGCCGGAGGAGGCGCTGGCGCTGTTCACCCGGATCGTCGGCGCGGAGCGGGTGGCGGCGGAGCGGGAGGCCGCCCTGGACGTGGTGGCGGCCTGCGGTTTCCTGCCGCTGGCGATCCGGGTCGCCGCGTCCCGGCTGGCCGCCCGGCGCACCTGGACGGTGTCGGTGCTGGCCGCCAAGCTCGCCGACGAACGCCGCCGGCTGGACGAGCTCCAGACCGGTGACCTGGCGGTGGCCGCCACCTTCGAGCTGGGCTACGGCCAGCTGGAACCCGCCCAGGCCCGCGCGTTCCGGCTGCTGGGGCTGGCCGACGGCCCGGACATCTCGCTGGCCGCCGCGGCGGCGGTACTGGACCTGCCCGCCGAGGACGCCGAGGACCTGCTCGAGTCGCTCGTCGACACCTCGCTCCTTGAGTCGGCGGCGCCGGGCCGCTACCGGTACCACGATCTGGTCCGGCTCTACGCGCGTGCATGCGCCGAACGCGACGAGTCGCCGCCGGGCGAACGGGCCGCGGCGCTCACCCGGCTGCTGGACTTCTACCTGGCCACGGCGGCCGCCGTGTACGCCATCGAACGGCCCGGCGACCGGCTGGTGGACCACCTCGCGCCGACCGCGTATCCGGGGCTGGCCTTCGCCGACCGGCACGCGGCCCGGGACTGGCTGTACGCCGAGGCGCACGTCCTGCTGGCCTGCGTGCAGCAGAGCGCGAAGGGACCGGCCCTGGCCCGTGCCGTCGATCTGCTGTGGGCGGCCAAGGACCTGGCCGAGTCCGGGGCCAACGCCAAGCAGTACGAGGTCGCCGCCCTCGCCCTGCGGGACGCGGCCGAGGCCGCGGCCGGCCCCGGGGTGCTGAGCCGGGCGCTGACCACGCTGACCAACGTCCATCTGGTGGCCGGCCGGTTCGCCGAGGCGGAGGAGCAGGCCCGGCTGGCCATGGAGCTGGCCGCCCTCGCCGGGGACCCGGCACCGCACTGCTGGGCCGCCAACGACCGCGGCATCAGCGCGATCTACCAGGGGCGCAACGCCGAGGCCGAGCAGTACCTGCGCCAAGCCATCGAGATCTTCCGCGCGGACCGGAACCTGGCCGGTCAGGCCAGCGCCCTGTGCAACCTCTCCCGCAGCCACCTGGCGCTGGGCCGCACCACCAGCGCGGTGGAGCTGGCCCGGCAGGGCATCGCCATCTACGACCGGCTGGGGCACGCCCTGCGCGGCGCCAACGGCCGCTACGCGCTGGGCCTGGCGCTCACCGGGCAGGGCCGGCTGGACGCGGCCGTCGACCGGCTGACCGAGGCGCTGGAGGTGTTCCGCGACAGCCGGCAGCGGCTGTGGGAGGGCATGACCCTGTTCCGGCTGGCCGAGGCGCGGCTGGCCGGGCGGGATGCGGCGCGGGCCGCCGCGCTGGCCGAGCAGGCGCTCGCGGTGCTGCGCGGGGACAGCGGCGAGTGGCGGCGCGGCAACGTGCTGACCGTGCTCGGCCACGCGCTCGGCGCGCTCGGCCAGACCGGCCGGGCCCGGGCCTGCTGGCAGGAGGCGCTCACCGTCTTCGAGCGGCTCGGCGCGCCGGAGGCCGACGAGGTGCGGCCGCTGCTGCGGCCGGCCGCCGCCGTCGTCTGAGCCGCGCGGGGGCGCTCGCGGCGTTCGCGGCGTTCATCGTTCGTTTATCGCCGCGCGGCACCCTCGGGTCTGTCGGTCCGTCGCGTCGGGGGGCAGACGGATCAGCGGCGCTCGGCGTCGCTAGGGTGAACGACCCTGACATGCCCGTCCGGCGGTCGCTCGGGGGAGCCGCCGGGCGGGCGTTCGCCGATCGATGGACAGGAGTTCAGGTCATGGCCGATGCCAAGAAGGACACCGTGGTCAAGCCGCTCGACAACCACGTGATGGATGCCGAGACCGAGGCCGGCACGCAGGACAACCACGTCATGGACGAGGAGACCGCCGCCGCCACCACCGACGCGACGGCGACGGCGGCGACCGACCAGTCCTGACCGCGCCTCCGCACCGGAGGGAGAAGCCGGGGGACGGCGGGGGAACGGCCGCGGTGGCGCCGAGGGGGAGCCACCGCGGCCGACGCATGTCCGGCGCCGGGCCGGCCCGGCCCGCCCCGCGGGGCCTAGCTGTTCCGGGCCGTCCCCGTGCCCTTCTCCGCGTCCAGCGCGTACACGCAGCGGTCCTTGCTGCACGCGTACACGATGCCGTCCCGCACCACCGGGGTGCCGGTGATCTCGCCGCCGGTCGCCAGCTTCCAGCGCAGCCGGCCGTCGTCGGCCTTCAGGGTGTAGAGCAGATGGTCGGTGGAGCCGAAGTGGATGCGGCCCTCGGCCACCGCGGGCGCGCCCACGATGTCGCCGCCCGCCTGGAACCGCCACTTGGGCGTGCCGGTGACGGCGTCCAGGGTGTAGAGGCCCTTGCCGCTGCCGACGTGCACATGGCCGGCGGCGACCAGTACCGGTTCGGTGGCGGTGCGCGCCTCGGTGGCGATCCGCCAGCGGTCCCGGCCGTCGGCGGCGTCCAGCGCGTACACCGTGCCGAGGTAGTCGGCGAGGTAGACGCCGCCGCCGGTGACGGCCGGGCCGGGCACGAAGACCGGCGGGGAGAGGAAGACCGCGGGGGCCTCGAAGTGCCAGCGGACATGGCCGGTGGCCACGTCCAGCGCCAGCACCCGGGTACCGGCGCAGACGTACACGCAGCCGTCCGGCGCCCGGCCGATCCGTACCGGCACCCCGCCGCAGGAGGCCGCGTCGCCGATCGGGTACGACCAGCGCTCGTCGCCGGTGCGGGCGTCCAGGGCGCACAGCCGGGCGTCCTGCCAGACGTAGACCGTGCCGTCGTGCAGCACCGGGCCGGCCTCCGGGGACTCGAAGTCGGTCTGGCAGCCGCTCGTCTCCCACAGTTTCCGGCCGGTGGCGGCTTCCCAGGACTGGACGCCGCCGCCGCGGGTGCCGGTGACGACGGTGCCCCGGTCGGCCTTGAGCGCGTACACCCAGGCGTCCGTGGACAGCCGCCACAGGTCGGCGCCCTCGCGGGCGTCCAGCGCGTACAGGGTGGGCCCGTCGGAGGCGTGGATACGGCCGTCCGCGACCGCCATCGACCAGGCCACGTCCCGGGTCTTGAAGCGGCGCCGGCCGGTGGCCACGTCCAGGGCGTGCACCTCGAAGGAGGTGACGTAGACCAGGTCGCCGGCGACGGACGGGGTGCCCCAGACGTCGTTGGACATCCGGAACCGCCAGGGCCGCCAGCCGGTGGCCGCCGGGTCGGGCGGCGCGGCGGGCAGCGCGGGCGGGGCGGACGGTACGGCGGGCTCGGCGCCGTTGACGCCGGGGCGGGGCTTGGCCCAGGAGGCGGACAGCGCGGCCTCCGGGGGCGGCGCCTTGACCACGGCGGCGCGGGTGTCGGCGACCCGGGGGCCGGGGCCGATGGGCACGGCGGCGCCGGCCAGCCGGACCGGGCCGGTGTCGGGGGCGCCGGCCGGGGCGGGCACGGCCGGGGCGGGGTGCGGCGGCCGGCCGGGCACGACGGGATCGTGGGCCGGCGG
>NZ_JBQOUX010000134.1:0-20161 GCF_052216785.1 Streptomyces sp. JW3
AAGCCCATCGCGGCGATGGCCGGCAGCCGCCGGGCGGCGGTGCGGAAGGTGCCGTGCGGACGCTCCGGCGTGCCCTCGGAGCGCGGGAAGAACTCGTACCAGGCGCCGTACAGCGCCCGCTCCCGCTCCACCAGCAACGGCAGCGCGGGCGAGGCGGTGACCAGCTCGCGCAGCGGGAAGCGGGCGAGGACGGCGTCCACCTCCGGGGTCAGCGCCGCCGCGAGCCGGACGTCCACCGGCAGCGTGTCGTCCCGCAGCGCCGCCGCGGCGGCCCGCACCACGGACCGGGCGGACCGGTCGGGCAGCCCCGCCGCCGCCCACTCGTACAGCTCCGCGCCCTCCTCCAGGACCAGGCCGGTGTCGATGCCCGCCGGGACCTTGACGCACGCGGTGTGCCGCCAGGTGGCCAGCGGATCGCTCCACGCCTCCACCCGGTAGGTCCAGCGCCCCGCAGCGGTCGGCGTGACCTCGGCGCCCCAGCGGTCGGTGCCGGGGGCCAGTTCCCGCATCGGCGTCCACGGGCCGGCCTGGCCCTCGGGACCCTCCAGCACGACGTTGGCGCCGACCGCGTCGTGTCCCTCCCGGAACACGGTGGCGGTCACCTCGAACGTCTCACCCGCCACCGCCTTCGCCGGACGCCTGCCGCCCTCCACCACCGGGTGGACATCACGCACCGGAATGCGCCCGATCTCCGGGGTCGTGCTCATCGGTTCTCACCTCCGCCGTTGCTGAAGCCGGGCCGGGGCCCGGACCGGGGTCACGCCGCGCCGGAGGGGACCGGGCTCCCCGCCGGGGTCCGCCGGTCCACGACCGACGCCTTCCGTCCGGCCGCCCGGGGCCGCTCGTCCCGTTCCGGCACATGGGTGACCAGGCCGGCCAGATACCGCTCGGCGGCGTCCGCGGCCTCCCGCGCACACCGCTTCCCCATCAGCACGCACAGGGTGTAACCGGAGTCCTCGAAGACGGCCCGGGCCGACAGGTCGGCGGGCGAGGCCAGCATCGTCCGTTCCCGGTCCCGGTAACGCCGTAGCTGCCGGTCGACCTCGGCTTTCGCAGGTAGCAGCATGATGCCGTTCCCTTCGGGGCTCGATCACGGGCGATCGAGTTCTTCACACATGGTGCACGGACGGCGACGCAGCGTCTTGTTGGATCTTCAACGACGGTCTCGTGTTGCACGAATGGACTACTGCTCCCACTCTGGAGTGACTCAGAAGCGATACGTGCTCACGCTTCGTGCTCGGGGCCCGTCCCGTCAGGGGCGGGAGGGAGCGGAGCTTCGCGGTGAGGAGCCGACGACGATGAAGAGCGCAGTGCCCTGCTACTACCACCTCGACGTGGAAGTGAGCCCCGAGCGGGTCGGCCAGGTCCGCCGCATCCTGGCCGCTCACCTCCGGTTCTGGAACCTGGACAACCTCGTGGATCCGGTCTGCCGAGGCACCGAGATGCTGCTGCGGGCGATCGACGAGCACGCGAGCGACAAGAACACGTCGATAGAGCTGTGGTGGAACGGCCAGCACCTCATCACGGCGGTGGGCGGCAACGACCACGCCCTCCGCCCCGACCAGGACCTCCGCGCCTGTCTGCGGCACCTCGCCGCGACCAGCGACGGCTGGGGCTGCTGCGCCACCGACACCGGGGCCAAGGTCATCTGGTTCTCCCAGCGGGCCCGGGCCGGCGCCCGGGTCCCGCTGGTCGCCAGCGCGCCGACGCCCATCACCCAGGAGGGCCTGGAGGTCCCGCGCGAGATCCTGCCGGTGGCCCGGCTGGCCGCGCCGGGCGCCGCGGGCGGCAACGGCGTGCTGGAGGAGGCCCGGTGACCGCGCTGCGGCCGGACTGGAAGGGGGCGCCCGTGTGGAGCGGGCACCCCTACCCCCTGGGTGCCGTCTTCGACGGTCAGGGCACCAACTTCGCCCTGTTCAGCGAGGTCGCCGAGCGCGTCGACCTGATCCTCGTCGACGACGACGGCACCCACACCACCGTGCCGCTGCCCGAGGTGGACGGCTTCGTCTGGCACTGCCACCTGCCCGGCGTCGGACCGGGGCAGCGCTACGGCTACCGCGTGCACGGGCCCTGGGCCCCGTCCGTCGGCCACCGCTGCAACCCGGCCAAGCTGCTCCTCGACCCGTACGCCCGCGCGGTGGACGGCTCGATGGACAACCACCCCTCTCTGCTGGAACGGGCCGGCGGCCGGCCCGACCCGGCCGACAGCGCCGGGCACACGATGCTCGGCGTGGTCACCGACCCGTTCTTCGACTGGGGCGACGACCGCCCGCCGCGGCGGCCCTACGCCGACACCGTCATCTACGAGGCGCACGTCAAGGGCCTGACCCGCACCCACCCCGACGTCCCGCCTGAGCTGCGCGGCACCTACGCGGGCCTCGCGCACCCGGCGGTCGTCGAGCACCTCAGCTCGCTCGGCGTGAGTGCCGTGGAGCTGATGCCGGTGCACCAGTTCGTGCACGACGGCGTCCTCCAGGACCGGGGCCTGGCCAACTACTGGGGCTACAACACCATCGGCTTCTTCGCGCCGCACAACGGCTACGCCGCCCACGGCACCCTCGGCCAGCAGGTCACCGAGTTCAAGGCGATGGTCAAGACGCTGCACGAGGCGGGCCTCGAAGTCATCCTCGACGTGGTCTACAACCACACCGCCGAGGGCAACGAGAACGGCCCCAGCCTGTCCTTCCGGGGCATCGACAACGCCTCGTACTACCGCCTGGTGGACGGCGACTGGCAGCACTACTACGACACCACCGGCACCGGCAACAGCCTGCTGATGCGGCACCCCTACGTACTCCAGCTGATCATGGACTCGCTCCGGTACTGGGTGACCGAGATGCACGTCGACGGGTTCCGCTTCGACCTGGCGGCCACCCTGGCCCGGCAGTTCCACGAGGTGGACCGGCTCTCGGCGTTCTTCGACCTGATCCAGCAGGACCCGGTGATCAGCCGGGTCAAACTGATCGCCGAGCCCTGGGACGTCGGCGAGGGCGGCTACCAGGTGGGCAACTTCCCGCCGCTGTGGTCGGAGTGGAACGGCAGGTACCGGGACGCGGTACGGGACTTCTGGCGCGGCGAGGACCACACCCTCGGCGAGTTCGCGTCCCGGCTGACCGGCTCCTCCGACCTGTACCAGCACAGCCGGCGCCGCCCGCGCGCCAGCGTCAACTTCGTCACCGCGCACGACGGCTTCACCCTGCGCGACCTCGTGTCGTACAACGACAAGCACAACGAGGCCAACGGCGAGGACAACGCGGACGGCGAGAGCCACAACCGGTCCTGGAACTGCGGCGCCGAGGGCCCGACGAAGGACCCGGCCGTGACGGAGCTGCGCGCCCGCCAGCAGCGCAACTTCCTGGCCACCCTGATGCTGTCGCAGGGCATCCCGATGCTCTGCCACGGCGACGAACTGGGCCGCACCCAGCGCGGCAACAACAACGCCTACTGCCAGGACAACGAGATCTCCTGGGTGGACTGGCGGCTCACCGACGAGCAGCGCGGCCTGCTGGACTTCGCCCGGCAGGTCATCGGGCTGCGCGCCGCCCACCCGGTGCTGCGCCGCCGCCGCTACTTCCGCGGCGACACCGTCACGCACGCCGGACAGCCGCTGCCCGACCTGGTCTGGCTCAGGCCGGACGGGCGGGAGATGACCGACGACGACTGGCGGCGGCCGGACGCGCACGCCGTCGGCGTGTTCCTCAACGGCGACGCCATCGCCGAACCCGACCCGTGCGGCCGGCCGGTCACCGACGACTCCTTCGTGCTGCTGCTCAACAGCCACTGGGAGCCGACCGTCTTCCGGCTGCCGGACGCCGCCTACGGCGAACGCTGGGCGACCCTCGTCGACACCGCCGAACCGGACGGTGTCCCCGACGAGGCGGAGCACAAGGCGGGCACCCGGCTCACCGTGGAACCGCGCAGCCTGGTGCTGCTGTCCCGGCCGACCCGGGCCGGCCGGGAGCGGGCATGACGTCAGCGCCCGCGGCGCGCGGTCACCGTGAACCGCGCGCCGTCCGGGTCGCGCAGTACGGCCTCGTCCGGGCCGGCGGCCAGCACGCTGCCGCCGTGCAGTTCCGCGGCCCGGACGCAGGCGGCGACATCGGCGGTGAAGAAGTGCACCTGCCAGTGCGGCCGCACGGCCGGGTCGGGCGCCGCCTCCAGCGCGCCCGACTCGATCCGGGCCACCACGTCGCCGGCGCTGCGCAGCACCACCTCGCCGCCCTCGTAGCCGACCTCGCAGGCGCCGGGCCGGCCGGTCGCCCAGTCCAGCACCTCGCCGTAGAAGATGGCCGCGTCGAACGCGTCGCGGGTGTGCAGCCGGATGAAGGCGGGCTGGGCGTGGCGCCAGGTCTCCCAGTCGGTGAACAGCTCGCCCTCCCAGACCCCGAAGGCGGCTCCGTCCCGGTCGGCCAGCAGCGCCGCCCGGCCGGGCGGGAAGGAGATCGGGCCGACCGCCGCGGTGCCGCCGCGCTCCTGCACCCGCCCGGCCGCCTGATCGGCGCTGACCACCGCGAAGTACGGCATCCAGGCCACCGCCATCTGCCACATCCCGGCGACCGCGGCGATCCCGGCGACCGGCGCGCCGTCCGCCATCGCGATCCGGAACCGGTCGCCGAGCCTGGCCGGTCTCCACTGCCAGCCCAGCACCGCCGAGTAGAACTCCTCGGTGGCTTCGAGATCACGGCTGGTGAGCGTCACCCAGCAGGGGGCCCCGTACACGGAGTGCGTGGAGAGTACGTTCCTCACGCCGGCGGGGGAGGTCATGTCGTGGTTCATGGCAGTCGCGTCCTGGTCTCGTCCACCGGCAGCCACCGGTTCCCCACCAGTGTCCGGCCGGAACCGTCGAGTGCGCCCGCCGAGTACCCCTACGAGACCACGAAAACTACGCGGGTTGACCCCGGACGGCCCAGCGGCGGGCCCGGTGGCAGGGAGCGCGAACCGTGGTGACGATGGACGCGTCGGAGCGAGAGGAGGCGACCATGTCCGCAGACGGGGGCGCGGAGCGGCTGGCCGAGCTTCAGGAACAGGTCCGCCAGCTCAAGGAGGCGGTCGTCTCGCACGCCGTGGTCGACCAGGCGATCGGCATGGTGATGGTGCTCGGCCGGGTGGCGCCCGACCAGGGCTGGCTGGTGCTGAGGGAGGTCTCCCAGCACACCAACATCAAACTGCGCAACGTGGCCGAGCTGATCCTGGTCTGGGGCCGCACCGGGGCGATGCCGCGCGAGATCCGGGCCGCGCTGGAGGACGCCCTGGACCGGCACGGTCCGGTCCAGATCCCGGGGACTCCCGGCTAGAACGGCTCAGCGCGGCTCAGCGCGGCTCAGTGGGTCTCGGCGAGTATCTCCTCGCGGAGCCGGGCGAAGCAGGTGCTCAGCAGCCGGGAGACGTGCATCTGGGAGATGCCGAGCTGCTGCGCTATGCAGCTCTGCGTCATCCCGCGGAAGAAGCGCAGGTAGAGGATGGTCCGCTCGCGTTCCGGCAGCGCCATCAGACAGGGCTGGACGGCCACCCGGTCCACCACCGTGTCGAACGCCGGGTCGAGGCCGCCGAGCGCGTCCCCGAGGGCGTAGCCGTCGGTGCCGGGCATCTCCGCCTCCAGCGACAGCGCGGTGAAGCACTCCAGCGCCTCCATGCCGGTCCGCACCTCGTCGGTGCTCAGGTGCGCGTACGCGCCGATCTCCTCGACCGTCGGGGCCCGTCCCGGCGTGGTCTGGGCCAGCTCCTTGGACGCCCGGCGCACCCGGTTGCGCAGGTCCTGGACCCGGCGCGGCACGTGCAGGGTCCACATGTGGTCGCGGAAGTGGCGCTTGATCTCGCCGGTCACGGTCGGCACGGCGTACGCCTCGAACGCGTGGCCGCGGGCCGGATCGTAGTGGTCGACGGCCTTGACCAGGCCGAGCGCCGCCACCTGGTAGAGGTCCTCCAGGCTCTCGCCGCGGCCCCGGAAGCGGACCGCGATCCGCTCGGCCATCGGCAGCCAGACCTGGATCAGCTCGTCCCGCAGCGCCTTGCGTTCCGCGCCCGGCGGCAGTCCCGCGAGCCGCGCGAAGGCCGCGCCGGTGTCGGGGGCGTCGTCATGCGGGTGCGGCTTGGTTCGGCCGGCGATACGCATCATGCGCACCTCCCTCGAAGCACTCCCAAGGCATTCCCTGTCACACCAGTATCCAAACAAATAACCATATGAGGTGAAATGTCGGATGAGAAGAGTGGTGATCGGGGTAGCCCGCCTGTCGATGGTCATCGCCGCTGACGTGATGTGCGGCACGCCCGCCGCGGCTGCCGCGCCGGGCCGCCGCCCGTTCTTCCTGGGCAGCGCTTGATCGCGAACAAAAAGGACGAACTCCCTGGCCAGCGAGCATTCCGCGCATTTGACAGTGTACTGAGCACACAGATAGGAAGCAGCTCCAAGAGGTCGAGAGGGTGCACCGTGTACGAGCCGAACGTGGTCGGGGACTGGCAGGAGTACGACGAACACCCCGGACTGCGGGTCCGCGTCCACCGTGTCGAGCCCGGCGAGCCGCCGCGCGGCCGGGACGACGCCGCCGAGGGGCTCACCTACTTCCGGCTCCGGGTGACCGTGGAGAACCGCGGCGAGCAGCGGTTCTGCGTCCATCTGGAGGACGGTCAGATCGACGTCCGCCTCGGCCCCGACGGCGAGGGCGCCTTCATCGACTGGCGCAACTCCCAGTTCGTCGAGGGCTTCGACGTCTATCCGCTGCGCCGGGTCACCGCCGTCGTGCACGCGGCCGGCCCGGAGGCCGACCTCGGACAGCTGGACGTACAGGTGCAGTTGCGGGTCGACGAGGAGTGGACCGGCCGGCGGCTGTGGACCGGCGGCGTCGGTCTGCCGGGCGGCGCGGGCTCGGTCCCTCCGGGCCCGGACCACGACAACCTCGCCCACCAGGTCTGCGCCTTCCTGCGCGGCCAGGCCGAGGAGGGCACCGCCTGATTCCTCAGTGCGCGATGCCGTCGATGATCTCCCGGGCGCCCTGGCGCAGCAGTGCCACCGCGACCGAGGTGCCGAGGGTGGCCGGGTCCAGCCGGCCCGCCCACTCGTGGGCGTTCAGCCGGGTCTTGCCGTCCGGGGTGAATACACAGGCCCGCAGGGAGAGTTCGCCGCTGCGGTCCACCCGGGCGTACCCGGCGATCGGGCTGTTGCAGTGGCCCTGGAGCACGTGCAGGAACATCCGCTCGGCGGTGGCCTCCCGGTGCGTGTCCGGGTGGCCGAGCGCGCTGACCGCGTCGATCAGCCGGGTGTCGTCCTGCCGGCACTGGAGCGCCAGGATGCCCGCGCCGATCGGCGGCATCATCGTCTCGGCGGAGAGCACCTCGCTGATCACGTCGGTACGTCCGATGCGCTCCAGGCCCGAGACGGCGAGCAGCAGCGCGTCCGCCTCCCCGGCGGCCAGCTTCGCCAGCCGCCGGTTGGCGTTGCCGCGGAACGGCACGCAGGTCAGCTGCGGGTGGGTGGCGGCCAGTTGGGCGACCCGGCGCACCGACGAGGTGCCGATCCTGGTGCCGGCCGGCAGCTCGTCCAGGGTCAGCCCGCCCGGGTGGATCAGGGCGTCCCGGATGTCGTCCCGGGCCAGGAACGCGGCGAACACCGTGCCGGCCGGCAGCGGCCGGTCGGCCGGCACGTCCTTGACGCAGTGCACGGCGAGATCGGCCGCGCCGGCCAGCAGCGCGGCGTCGACCTCCTTGGTGAAGGCACCCTTGCCCTCGACCTGCGCCAGATCGCCCAGCCACTTGTCACCGGTGGTTCTGACCGGCACCACCTCGGTGCGCACGCCGGGCAGCGCGGCCGCCAACTCGCCCTGCACGCGGGCCACTTGGGCCAGCGCCATGGGCGAGTCGCGGGAGACGACACGGATCAGCTCGGGAACGGACATGCGGACACGATAGTGCCCCGAGGGGCACCGGTCGTGTACCGCGCACGGGTCAGGCGTTCGGGTCGAAGGTGATGCCGGCCGGCTTCGCCGAGGTCAGGTGGGCGGCGAAGCTCGCGTCCTTGAGGCCGAAATTGGCGCTGCCGAAGTCGTAGGCGCTGAGCTTGTCGCGCACGCCCGCCGGGTAGCCGTTCCAGCCGACCAGCGTGGGGTACTGCCAGGTGCCCTTGTGGTTCTCCGGCGGCTCGTCGTTCGCGGTGCCCAGCCGGAAGCAGTGCGTGCTGATGCCGTCCTTGTGGTAGACGACCTTGGCGTGGCTGCCCTCGAAGCGGACCTCGGAGCGCGCGTGCACGGTGAACGAGCCGTGGTTGGAGGTCGACACGTACTCCACGGAGTCGCCGCGCACCCACACCACGACGTGCTCCCAGTCGTGCCGGTGGCCGCCGATGCTGCTGCCCGGCAGGGCCTGGTCCTTCTCGAAGTACAGGCCGTACAGGTACGCGCACCAGTCGCCGTCGCACTTGGCGCGCGCGTAGCCGTTGGTGTTGTCCAGGTCGGTGGCGTCCCGGCAGTTGCCGTTGAGGGCGCCGGTCGGGTTGAGGCCGCCGTTGACCGTGCCGTCGGCACTGATCGCCGGGGTCGGGTAGCAGCCGTCCGTGTCGTAGTCGAAGGCGGGCTGGTAGGCGAGTTCGGCCGGGTCGGCGTTCTGGGGGAGGGCCGGCGGCGGGGCGGCGAAGGCGGTGGCGGGGAAGGCGACGACCAGGGCTATCGCCCCGGCGACCGTGGTGAGCCATCTCCTGCGGCGGGTGGCGGACATGCTCGACGACACTGCGTCCTCCTCTTGGGCGCAGCCCAACGGCTGTGGGGGGAAGGGGAGTTCAGGATGCCGTCGTTCCTCTTCCGTGCCAAGAGGCGCAGGAGTCACAGAAATGAAGCGCAGCCCAACAGCAGGTCCCCGGTCACACCAGGTCGTCGGGGACGTCGGCGGCCGACTCCTCGGGGGCCAGGTCGGGCCGCAGCCGCAGCCAGGACGGCTGGCGCAGCATGCCCTCCCGGGTCCGGGTGCTGAACCGGACCTCGCCCACCAGCCGGGGCACCACCCAGCGGGCGCCCGGCACCGCCGGCACCGGGTCGAAGGGGCACACGTCGGTGCCGGCCGCCCGCAGCAGCCGGGCCAGCTCGGTGCGCTCCGCCTCGCTCCAGCCGGTGCCCACCCCGCCCACGTAGCGCAGGCGTCCGGCGGCGCGCTGACCGGTCAGCACCGCGCCGGGCAGCCCGGTCAGCCGGCCCCTGCCGGGCAGCCAGCCGCCGATCACCACGTCCTCGCTGCGCATGTTGCGGATCTTGATCCAGGCCCGGGACCGCACCCCCGGCTCGTACCTCGAGTCCAGCCGCTTGCACACCAGCCCCTCCAGGCCGTGCTCCCGGGTGGCCCCGAGCGCCCGCTCGCCGTGGCCGACCAGCGCGGTGGGGGTCGACCAGGCCGGCCCGGCCAGCCCCAGTTCCTCCAGCCGGCCGCGCCGCCGGGTGTACGGCAGGGACACCAGCGGGCGGCTGCCCAGGTGCAGGAGGTCGAAGAGGACCAGGTGGACCGGGACCCGGGCGGCCCGCTCGGCCGCCCGCACCGGCGCGTGCGCCAGGCCCATCCGGGACTGGAGCAGCTGGAAGTCGGCGCGGCCGTCGGCGTCCAGCGCCAGCACCTCGCCGTCCAGCACGGCCGGGGTGGTGCCGAGCACGGTGCCCAGGGGCCGCAGTTCCGGGTAGGCGGCGGTGATGTCCTGACCGGACCGGGCGCGCAGCAGCACACTGCCGTCCCCGGGCAGGTAGACCACCACCCGCTGGCCGTCCTGCTTGGTCTCGTAGGCCCAGCGCGCGTCCTGCGCCACGGGCGGCAGGGTGCCGGGCGTGGCGAGCATGGGCGGGATCAGCGGCAGCTCCACGGGGAAGGTTTCTACGCCGGAGCGGGCCGCCACGCGCGACGGCGCCCGGATTCGCCCGAACGACTGACGTACTGTACGGGGAACGGCCCGCCCGACGGCGGTGACCTGCGACGATCAAAGGGACCGGGCGGCGCGGGGCGAAGCGGCGGTCCCGGCGCGGTGGTGATCATGACGGGCAGGTCGGTACGGGCGGAACAGGTCGGCGCGACCCGGCGGCTGATCCTGACCACGGCCGAGCGGCTGTTCGCCGAGCACGGGGTGTACGCGGTCTCCAACCGGCAGGTCAGCGAGGCCGCCGGACAGGGCAACAACGCGGCGGTCGGCTACCACTTCGGCACCAAGACCGACCTGGTCCGCGCCATCGCCCAGTGGCACGCGGCGGGCATCGAGGCGAACCGGGCCCGGCAACTGGCCGCGCTCGGCGCCGCCGCCGGCGTACGGGACTGGGCGGACTGTCTGGTGCGGCCGCTGTACGACCATCTCGCGGCGCTGCCCGGCCCCACCTGGTACGCGCGGTTCTGCGCCCAGGTGATGAGCGACCCGGCGCTGCGCCGGATCATGACGGAGGAGTCCTTCGGGTCGCCGTCGCTCGGGCGCATCCTCGACGGGCTCTCGCCGTGCCTGCCCGACCTGCCGGCCGAGATCCGGGCCGAGCGGGGCGAGATGGCCCGCCATCTGATCGTGCACACGGCCGCCGAGCGGGAGCGGGCCCTGGCCGAGCACCGGCCGACCGCGCGGGCCAGTTGGCGGGCGGCGGCCGACGGTCTGGTCGACGCGGTCGTGGGCATGTGGACGGCGCCCGTCACCCACCGCCGCTGACCGTAGCGGAGGGATGACGGGCGCCGGGCTCGCGGTGCGTCAGCGGGCGAGGCGGATCCTGGTGAGGGTGTCCTCGGTGGTGCCGGCGCCCGACTTGTCGACCACGTAGGCGGTGCCGTCGGCGATCTCCACGTGGTTGGGGTTGGCACCGGTGGCGACGGTCTCCTCGACGACGCCCTTCTTCACGTCGACGCGGGTCACGTCGGCGTCGGTGCGGTTGACGACCAGGACGTCGCCGGAGCGCTCGTCGGTGGCCACCGACAGGGCGCCCGCGCCGGTCGCCACCGACTTGGTGACGACACCCTTCTTGAGGTCGATCACGGAGACGGTGCCCGCGGTCTGGTCGGCGGTGTAGGCGGTCCTGCCGTTCTTCGACAGGGAGACGGAGATCGCGCCGTCGCCCGCCGGGATGAAGGCCGGCGTGGTGGAGCCGCGCTTGACCGCGATCAGCCGGTCGTTGGTCATGTCGGCGGCGTAGACCGTGCCGGTCTTCTCGTCGACGGCGAGACCGGCCGGGCCGGCGCCGTCGACGGTGACGCGCTCCTTCTCCTTCAGGGTCTTGCTGTCGAAGGCGACCAGCGTGCCGTCGCTGAAGCCGCTCGCCCAGACCGTGTTGTGCTTCTCGTCGACGACGATCTCGCGGGCGTGGTTGACGTTCGGCAGGGTGGCGAGGTGCTCGCCGGTGCGCTGGCTGTAGACGGACACCGTGTTGTTGCGGGTGTTGGTCGTCCACACCGTGTTGTGCTCGTCGTCCACGGCGACGCCGTAGACGGCCTCGACGGCGCCGGTGGCGGTGTCGGTGACCGGCGGGGTGATGTCCGACTTGACGGTGAGGGTCTTCGGGTCCACCGCCAGCAGGTGGGAGTCGGTGACCGGCGGACGGCCGACGGCGGTGGTGACCCACAGCACGTTGTTGCGCTCGGAGTAGGCCGACTGGTACTGGCCGGTGCCGAGCTTGGCCGTGGTGACCGTCGAACCGCTGGTGTGCGCCGAGGCGGTGCCGGCCAGGGTGAGGACGCTGCCGGCGGCGACCGCGACGGCGACGGCCGAGGCGATCGCGGTGCGGCGGCGGGTGCGGGTGCCGGTGAGGGACATGATGGCGGAACTCCCTTGCTGGGGGATGTACTGAATTGAGGGATGTACTGAATTGACTGCTGAGGGAAAAGTGGCTTGGCGGGGCGCCCGGTGGCGGGCGCCGGTGTGTCAGGCGCTCGGCGCGGGCCGCTCGGTGCGGCGGCGCACGACCACCAGCGTGGTCGCGGCGGCCCCGGCGGCACCGCCGACCGCGGCGGCCGCGGCCGACCAGGCGACGGTCGCGTAGGAGACGGTGGACTCGGCCGCGGCCACCAGCGTGCCCGCCGCCGCGCCCGGCGCGGTGGTGGAGGAGGTCTCCGGGGAGCTGCCCGAGCCGCCCGCCGCGGCGGCGTTCACGGTGAACTCCACCTTGAGCGAGGTGGGCGGGTCGGGGGCGAGGAAGCGCAGCCAGTGGGCGCCGGCGGAGGTGTCCGCGGGGACGGTCACGTCACCTTCGTAGGAGCCGTTCTCGTCCGTCTGCCACTGGCCGAGGATGGCCTCGTCGTCGAGTTTGACCGTGACCTGCTTGCCGGCCGGGAACTTGGTCACCTTGAAGTGCAGGGTGCCGCCGGGCTGGACCTCGCTGGCGGTGATCTCGGCCTTGGCGCCGGCGTCGTTGGTGGCGCTGGCCGGTGCGCCGGAGGCCGCCGGGACGGGGGTGGCGGAGCCGCCGGTGGAGGCGGCGGTGGTTGAGGAAGCGGCGGTGGAGCCGGACGTCACCGTGAAGTCGGCGCGCAGGCTGGTGGGCGGGTTCGGGGCGAGGAAGCGCAGCCAGTGGGCGCCCTTCGTGGCGTCGGAGGGGACGGTGACACTGCCCGAGTACGACCCGTCGGAGCCGATGGTCCACTGGCCGAGGATCTCGCTGTCGTCCAGCTTGACCGTCAGCTGCTGTCCGGCCGGGAAGCCGGCCACCCGGAAGGAGACCTTGCCGCCGGCGGCCACCCGGGAGCCGGCCGTGATGGTGGCGGAGGTGCCGGCGGAAGTACCGGAGGAACCGCCCGACGAACCGCCGGAACCACTGGTCGACCCCGAGCCGCTGCCATCCCCCTCGGCGGAGCCGCCCGATCCGTCCGAACCATCCGATCCGTCCGAACCGCCCGAGGACGACGAGGACGACGTGACGGTGATGTCCGCCTTCAGGCTGGTCGCCGGGTCGGGTGCCAGCACGCGCAGCCAGTGCGCGCCCGCCGAGGTGGACCCCGGCACGGTCACCGTGCCGGTGAAGGTCCCGTCGGCCCGCACCGCGCCGTTCCACTGGCCGAGGATCTCGCTGTCGTCCAGTTTCACCGTGACGTTCTGGCCCTTGACGAACCCGGAGAGGGCGAAGGACACCTTGCCGCCCGCGGCGACCTTGCTGCCGCCGGTCAGTTTCACCTCGGGAGCGGCGGCCGGCGCGGTGGTCTGGGTGGGAGTGGGGGTGGGTGTCGGCGTCGGGGTGGGAGAGGCGGTGGCGGCGGCGGTGACCGTCAGGCTCTCGCTCTTGACGCTCGTCCCGGTCGCCAGGAACCGCAGCCAGTGACCGCCGCCCGCGGCGGTGCCGGCGGGGATGGTCACCTGGTCCGAGACCGTGCCGTCGGCGCCGATCGCGAACTGCTTGAGCAGCGTCGCGTCGTCGAGTTTGACGCTCAGCGTGCCGCCGGCCGGGAAGCCGGTGGCGGTGAACGGCACCGCGTCGCCGGCCCGCACCGAGGCCGTCCCCAGGGTGACCGCGGGGGCGGCCGAGGCGGTGTCCGCGGCCAGCGCCACCGTGTCGGTGACACCCGCGCCGTCGGCACCGGACGCGGCCAGCGGGGCGGCGACGAGGGCACCGAGCCCCAGCGTGGCACCGGCGGTCAGGGCGACCACCCGGCCCAGCCGGGCGCCGGCGGGCGAAGCGGATCTGTCAGAGGTCATGATGGCTGCTCCTGGCAGGCGAACGTCACCGAAGGACGCTTGAAGAGGAGGCACGTTGGGGGCGGCTGCGGCCGGCGCGGAAGGCGACGTGCGATCAAGTAAGGTGAGGCTAACCTAATATGAAGATCGTGAGCAGTCAAATGGACCCCATCCACAACCTTTTCACCGGGCCACCGGAGGGCACGGCGACCCGCCCGCCCCGGCTGCCCAGACCGCACCCCGTGCCGCGGCTCGCGGAACCCGTCCGGGCACTGCCGGACCCCGGCGGTGCCGAGGAGTTCTGGGCGGAGGTCCGCCGCCTCGGCACCCCGCTGGTGGGTCCCGACCCGCAGGGCGGTCCGGAGCACCGGGCGGTCACGTTCCTGTGGCGCGGCACCCCGGCCACCCGCGCCGTCGAGGTGCTGCCCAACAAGCTGGGCGACCCGCGCGCACCCGAGGGCAACCTGATGGAGCGGGTGCCCGGCACCGACGTATGGCACTGGACGCTCCGCCTGCGGCACGACTGGCGCGGCAGCTACGACTTCCACGTCGACGAGGGGATCGAGGAGACCGGGCCGCCGTACTGGCGGCGGCTGCGCGCCGCCCCCCGCCGCGACCCGTTCAACGACCGGGCGCTGCCGCGCCGCTGGGGCGGCGAGCCGGTGTCGTACGCCGAACTGCCCGCCGCCCCCGACGCGGCCGACTGGGTGCCGCGGCCGGACGTCGCGCGCGGCACCGTCACCGAGCACCGGCTGCCGAGCGGGCGCCTCGGCGGGGACCGGCGGGTCTGGCTGTACGCGCCGCCCGGCGGACCGGCGCCGGCCGCCGGGCTGCCGGTGCTGGTGCTGCTGGACGGCGAGCACTGGGGACCCCGGCTCGGCCTCGCGCACCTGCTGGACAACCTGATCGCCGACGGACGGCTGCCGCCGCTGGCCGCCGTGCTGCCGGAGGCCGTGGACGAACCCACCCGCTGGGCCGAACTGAGCTGCCGGCCCCGATACGTCGCCCACCTCACCGACGAGCTGCTGCCGTGGGCGGCCGGGCGACTGCCGCTCACCGCGGACCCGGCCCGCACCGTCGTCGCCGGGCAGAGCCTGGGCGGACTCACCGCCGCGTACGCCGCGGTGGCCGCCCCGCACCGGTTCGGCAACGCCCTGGTCCAGTCGGGCTCGTTCTGGTGGCCGGTCGGGGACGACGCCGAGTGGCTCACCCGGACCCTCGCCGGAGTGCCGCGGCTGCCGGTGCGGTTCTGGCTCTCCTTCGGCGAGCAGGAGTGGGTGGCCCTGCCCGCCGCCCGGCGGCTGCGCGACACCCTGCGCGAGCTGGGGTATCACGACTCCTCCTACCGGGAGTTCAACGGCGGTCACGACTACCTGTGCTGGCGTACGGAGCTGGCCGACGGCCTTGTGGAACTCCTGGGCCGCTGAACGGGGCCGGTCCTTCGGCTGCGCGACGAGCCACCACGCCGCCGCAGCCGCCGAACCGCCGCCCTACCGGGCCCCCGGCCGGCCGGTGCTCACGCGTCCAGCTCCTTCAGCCGGGCGGCCAGCACCGCCGCGATGTCGTCGAGGTACCGGTCCCGCATCAGCTGCGGATGGGTGCAGTCCAGATCGAGGTTGACGATCTCCCCGGTCACGTGCGGCCGCCACGCGTCCCTGGTCAGCCAGTCCTCGGCACGCGGCGCGGCGGCCGTGAAGAACAGCACGTCACCCTCGTAGACCCGGTGTTCGTGCGCGCGCATCATGCGGGCGTGGTTGGGGACGATGTCGACGATCCGGGACAGGGTGCGGTCGGTGAGTCCGGCCAGCGGGCTGCCCGCCGCGCGCAGGGTGGCGAGGACGTCCTCGCGGGTGCGTTCGGTGGTGCGGTCGAAGCCCGCCATGCGCAGCACGGCGGTGAGCGCGTCGCCCTCCTCGGGCGCGGGCCGCTCCCGCCACTGCTCGGACGGGAACGCGTCCAGCAGCGCGAGCAGCGCGACCTGCTCGCCGGCCTCTTGGAGCAGCACGGCCACCGTGTGCGCGAGGACCCCGCCGACCGACCAGCCCAGCAGCCGGTAGGGGCCGTGCGGCTGGACCTCGCGGATGCGGGCCGCGTAGTCCTCGGCCTCCTCCTGGAGGGTGCGGGGCAGTTCCTCGTCGCCGCTCAGACCGCGGGCCTGGAGCCCGTACACCGGCTGCCCGGGGCCGAGCCGCGCGGTCAGTCCCGCGTAGCACCAGGCCAGTCCGCCCGCCGGGTGGATGCCGAACAGCGGGGTGCCCTCGCCCTCGGCGCGCAGCGGCAGTACGACGCCCAGCGCGTCGTCGGCGGCGGGTGCGGCGGCGTCCAGGCGGGCGGCCAGCGCGGCCGGCGTCGGCGCCTCGAACAGCGAGCCGATGGTCAGTTCCGTACCGAACTCCTCCCGGACCCGCCCGACCAGCCGCACCGCCAGCAGCGAGGTGCCGCCCAGGTCGAAGAACGCGTCGTCGGGACCGACCCCCTCGGCGCCCAGCACCTCGGCGAACAGACCGGTCAGCGCCTCCTCGCGGGCGGAGGCGAAGGGCCGCGTCCCGGTGCCGCCGGCGAACACCGGGGCGGGCAGCTCGCGGCGGTCCAGCTTGCCGTTGGGGGAGAGCGGGAAGGCGGCCAGCGCCACCACGGCGGCCGGGACCATGTGCTCGGGCAGCTCCCGGGCCAGCGCCGCCCGGATCTCCACCGGGTCCGCGCCGCCGGTCACATACCCGACGAGCCGGTCCTCGCGGACCAGCGCACAGGCCGCCTCCACCCCGGGCAGGGCGGCGAGCGCGGCCTCGATCTCGCCCAGTTCGATGCGCTGCCCGCGCAGTTTGACCTGGTGGTCGGTGCGGCCCAGGTACTCGACCTCGCCGTCCGCCGTCCAGCGGGCCAGGTCGCCGGTGCGGTACATCCGGGTGCCCGCCGGGCCGAACGGGTCGGCGACGAACCGGGCCGCGTTCAGCTCCGGGCGGCCCAGGTAGCCGTCGGCGAGCTGGACGCCCGCCAGGTACAGCTCGCCCGGCACCCCGGGCGGGCAGGGCTGGAGGGCGGCGTCCAGGACGTGCAGCCGGGTGTTCCACACCGGCCGCCCGATCGGCACCGGACCCGAGCCCGCCGGGTCGCAGGCGTGGTACGTGACGTCGACCGCGGCCTCGGTCGGCCCGTACAGGTTGTGCAGCTCCACGCCCGGCAGCGTGCGCGCGAAGGCGGTCGCGGTCTCCCGGGGCAGCGCCTCGCCGCTGCAGAACACCCGGCGCAGCGGCCCCGCGCACCCCTCGGCCTCCGGCGCGGCCAGGAACACCTGGAGCATCGACGGCACGAAGTGGCAGGTGGTGATCGCGCGGTCGCGGATCAGCCGGGCCAGGTACACCGGGTCCTTGTGCCCGCCGGGCTCGGCGACCACCAGGGCCGCGCCCTCGCGCAGCGGCCAGAAGAACTCCCACACCGACACGTCGAACGACGACGGCGTCTTCTGGAGCACCCGGTCGGCCGCCGTCAGCCCGTACTCCGCCTGCATCCAGCGCAGCCGGTTGTCGATCGCCCGGTGCGGCACCACGACGCCCTTGGGGCGGCCGGTGGACCCGGAGGTGTAGATGACGTACGCGGGGTGCGCCGGGGTGAGCGCGCGGGCCGGGTCGGTCCAGGCGTACCCGGAGGTGTCCAGGCCGTCCAGGACGACCAGTTCGGTGCCGGTGTCCGGGGGGAGCCGGTCGGCGTGGTCGGTGACCGCGCACACCGGCGCGGCGTCGTCGAGCATGTACGCCAGCCGCTGCGCCGGGTAGTCCGGGTCCAGCGGCAGATAGGCGGCGCCCGCCTTCAGCACCGCGAGCAGCGCCACGATCAGCTCCACCGAGCGCGGCACCGACACCGCCACCACCGTGCCCGGCCGGGCGCCGAGCGACTGGAGGTGCCGGGCGAGGCGGTTGGCGCGGGCGTTCAGCTCGGCGTAGGTCAGCGCGGTGTCCTGGAAGACCAGGGCGGTGGCGTCGGGGGTGCGGGCGGCCTGCGCCTCGATGGGGCCGACGAGGGTGGTCGGCGGCAGGGCCCGCTCGGTGCGGTTGAACTCCTCGACCACCAGGGCGTGCTCGGCCGGGGTGGCGATGGAGTGCACGGCGAGCGGGGACTGCGGGTCGGTGCCGGCCAGCCGGTCCACCAGGTGCAGGAACCGCTCCTGGTGCGCGGCGAGGTCCGGATCCGCGTACAGCGCCGGGTTGCCGTCGTGGTCGATGCGCAGCCCGTGGCCGTCGGCGCGGTCGTAGATGTTGACGGTGAGGTCGTCCACCGGGCCCGCGGACAGGTTGCGGGCGCGGGCCGGGGCGCCCGCGAAGTCCACGCCGTAGTCGAACGGCATGACGTTGACCAGCGGGCCGACCAGGGCCCGGCTCTCGCCGAGCAGGCCCAGGTCGCGGCGGATGTCCTCGTAGCGGTAGCGCTGGTGGCGGCGGACCTCGCGGATGCCGAGCACCACCTGCCGGACCAGTTCCGCGAAGGTGGCGTCCGGGGTGACGGTGAGCCGCAGCGGCAGCACGTTCATCACCATGCCGGGCACCCGCAGCGCCACCGACCCCATCCGGCCCATCATCGGCAGGCCGAGGACCACGTCGGTGCGGGCGGTGGCGCGGGCGGTGTACAGGGCCTGCGCGGCGATCAGCACGTCCGGCCAGGTGGCGCGGAGCCGCTGGGCCAGCTCCTTGAGCCGCTCGGTGGTCTCGGGGGAGAGGTGTGCGGTACGGCGGTGGAAGGTGCGGGACGGCAGCGCGCCGCGGCCGGCCAGCCGGGGCGCCTCGGGACGGTCCCCGAACGCCCGCGTCCAGTGCGCCCGGTCGGCCTCGAAGGCGGCCGAGGCGCGGTAGGCGGTGTCGTCCGCGACCAGGTCGGCCAGGGTGCCGAAGGAACGCGGCGGCGGCTGCTCGCCGCCGGCCAGCGCCGAGTACACCTCGGCGGTGCGGCGCACCAGCAGCGAGTAGCCGTAACCGTCCATGACGAGGTGGTGGATGCGCTGGTACCACAGCCACCGGTCGGTCCCGACCCGGAACAGGGCGTGCCGGAACAGCGGTCCGGCCGCCAGGTCGAACGGTTCGGCGAGGTCGGCGCGCATCCACGCCTCCGCCTCGGCCGAGGTGCCCGACTCCCGTACGATCAGCGGCAGTTCGACCGAGTCCGCGAGGTGCTGCCGGGGCCCGTCCGGGGTGTCCGCGACGCGCACCCGCAGTGTCTCGGCCTCGGCGGCCACCCGGCGCAGCGCCTCGGCGAACAGCGCGGCGTCCAGCGGCCCGTCGATCTCCAGGCACTCGGCGGTGTTCTGCGCCGGGCTCAGCGGATCGAGGGCCTGCGCGAACCACATGCCCGACTGGGCGGCGGTCAGCGGCAGCACCGATGGGGTCGCTTCGACGGCGGCGGTCATGCCACCCCCAGCAGCGGTGCCCAGACCTCGATGGCGGGCTGCTCGGCGAGGTCCGCGAAGTCGGCCCTGACGGCGTGCTCGCGGCGCCAGCGTTCCAGGAGCGTCATGATGCGGACCGAGTCCAGGCCGTAGTCGACGAGGTTCTCGTCCACGGGTATGTCCGCCACGTCCTCGCCGAGGCAGTCGGCGACGTCGGTACGGATCTGATCGACGGTGAGCGGCATGCCTCAGACCTCCTTCAGGAGGGTGTCGGTGGTGGTCACGACGGCGCAGCGGCCGGCCGCGTAGCGCAGGGCCAGGTCGTGGTCGGCGCGGGAGAAGTCGGCGACCGCGTCGGCGACGACGAACGCCTTGATGTCCCGCTGCCAGGCGTCGGCGGCGGTCATCAGCACCCCGATGTGCGCGTACACGCCGGCGATGACGATCTGGTCGCGGCCCTTGTCCCGCATCAGCTCGGCCAGTTCGGTGCGGACGAACGCGCTGTACTTCCACTTCGTCAGCACCGTGTCGCCGTCCTGCGGGGCGACCAGCTCCGGCGTGGCGAGTTTCGCCGGGTCGTCGGCGACACCGGGACCCCAGAAGTCCAGCTGGAGCCCGCGCTGTTCGGGGGTCTGGCCGCCGCGCTGGGCGGAGTAGACGACCGGGACGCCGAGCCGGCGGTACGCGCTCAGCAGTCGCGCGGTGTTGCCGAGCATGCCGGTCAGCGGCTGCTCGCCGGCCGGGAAGGCGCCGAGGAAGTGCTGTTGCAGGTCGTGCACGAGCAGGACGGCACGCGCCGGGTCCACGGTCCAGGACACGCGGTTCTCGGGGAGTTCCGCCGGTGCCGGGAGCGGATAGGGGGCGATGGCGGGAAGTGCCATGGGGGGAGTCCTCTCGGAGTCCTCGGATGCGGTCAGGACTGTTCGGCGGCGGACCGCAGCTGCTTCTTGCTGATCTTGCCCACGCCGGTCTGCGGGAAGGCGTCGACGAACTCGACGAGGTCGGGGACCTTGTAGGCGGCGATGCCGCGCTCGCGGACGAACCGCTTGATCGCCACCGGCTTCAGCGGCTCGGCGTCCTTGCGCGGGATCACGTAGGCCAGCGAGCGTTCGCCGAGGTACTCGTCGGGCACGGACACCACGGAGACGTCGTGGACGGCGGGGTGGGCGAGGATGATGTTCTCGACTTCTTCGGGG